>JAUUZB010000154.1 GCA_030590185.1 Deltaproteobacteria bacterium | reverse complement strand
GAGGTTGGCGCGAACCGTCACCTTGACGAAGGCCGAGACCTGGATGCCGTCCTTGGCCATGGCGGTGACCTTGGGGGTGGTGATCACCTTGGGCAGAACCGACATTTGCACCGCCTCGAGCACGTTGCGACCAGCGAGGTCGATGGCCGCGGCCCGCTCGAAGGTGAGCTCGATGTCCGCCTTGTCGGCGGAGATCAACGCCTGGACCACTAGAATGACGTTGCCGCCGGCCAGGAAGTGACCCTCGAGCTGCGCGGTGGTCAGATAGGAGAGGCCGGAACGCAGACCCGCGATGCGCGGGCCGATGATGCCGGAGGGAGGGACTTTACGCAGACGCATGGCGATCAGGGTGCCGATGCCCACGTGCGCACCCGAGGTCCAGGCCTGGATCCACAGGCCAACCGGCACGAAGTAAAAGAAGACAAAGGAGCCGATGATTCCGCCGATGATGATGACAACTGCCATTGCGGCCATGACTAACGTCCTTTCAGGAGTGTTGTTTTTCTATGCTTCGTCTTCGTCGGGCGCGTCGGTCTCCAACCTGCGAACGATCACCCGATGTCCGTCGACTTCGATGACTTCGATCTTCTGTCCTGGGTCGAGGAAAGTGCCGTCGGTGAGCACGTGCACCCGTTGCCCGTCGATAACCGCAACGCCGGACGGGCGCAACACGGTTTTCGCCTCTCCCTGCTTGCCGAGCAGGTGGTCGTACTTCTTGGTGAGCGAGCCACCCGGTGCTTCGGCGCCGAGGCCGGCGGCGGGGTCGATGCCCTCGACCGTCCGAGCTCTGAAGATCAACCAGCCCCCGGCCCGCGATCGGGGGGCCCATTTGAACATCGCCATGGTCGCGACCACCAGGATGGCGAGCACGATGGTGAGGCGAATCACCGCGGTGGCCAGGGCGTCCTGCATGTAGCCGAGCTCAAAGGACACGTCCCAGGGCAACTCCAGCTCGACCATCGACATGCCGAGGGCGACGGCGACGCAGCCGATCCCGGCGATCCCCGCGGCGCCAAAGCCCGGGATGACGAAGACCTCGAGGGCCAAGAGCGCGAAGCCGATGGTGAAAAGGATGGCCTCCTCGGCGCCGGCTAGGTTGGCGGCGTATTGCCCGAGGAAGAACAGGGAGAGGCAGGCGACGCCGATCGACCCGGGAACGCCAAAGCCCGGCGTGAAGAGCTCCATCATCAGGCCGAGGAACCCCAAGGACATTAATAAAGAGCTGACCACCGGATCGGTGAGAAATCGCGCCAGCATCTCGCCCCAGTCCTCTTCCGCTTCGACCCGCGAAGCGTGGTTGAGGTTGAGGAGGGCGATGGCGGCCGGGAGAGATTTGGCCTGGTCCTCGGCCATCTCCAGCTCGAGGGCCTGCTTGGTGGTCAGGGTGACCAGTTTGCCCTTGATGGTGACGCCTTCGATCTCGATGTCGGCGTCGACCATGGCCTCGGCCACGTCCCGGCGGCGGCCGTTGGCTTCGGCGGTGGCGCCCATCTCGGCGCGCATGTAGCTGACGACCTTCTCGGAGGCCGCCTTCATTTCGCCCTCACTCTGGGTCACCGGCGTGACCGCGCCGATCGAAGCCTCGCGGCTCATGATGATCGTGTCGCAGGCCAGGGAGATCAGCGCGCCGGCGCTGATGGCGCGGCGCACAAAGGCGACGGTGGTCGAGTCGGTCTCGAGCAGGGCATCGCGGATGCGCACCGCCGCGTCCACCCGGCCACCAAAGGTCCTCACCTTTAGGATGATGATATCCTCGGGTTCCGCCTGGTTGATCACCCGCTCCACAAAGGAGGCGAGGCCGAGCTCAATGGTGCCTTCGATCGGGACCACGAAGATCCGCTTGCCCGCGCCGCCGTCCTCGTCGTAGCCCGCGAGTTTTGGGTTGGGCTCCACGTCCGGCTCCGGCGGCGACGCCTCGGCCTCGGTAGCGTCGGTCGCCGTCGCGGCCGCTTCGGGCTCCGCGGCGGCTCCGGCATCCGCGGCGGCTCCGGGCTCCGCGGCCGCTCCGGCATCCGCTGCGGCTTCGGGCTCCGCCGCGGTTTCAGGCTCCGCGGCAGGTGCCGGCGTGTCCTTGGCCGGCTCGGCCGTGGTTGCGGGGTCAGAGCCGGTCTCCGTGGAGTCCGGTTCCTGGGCCCTGGCCAGGGCGATGCCGAAGACCAGGATGGAGAGGAATACTAGCGGTCGTAATCTCACCGCGCAGGGATACCAAAGAGGATGCTCCGGGATCAACGTCCCAGGAGAGGCACCAGACCCCCTCCTAGAGCGGATGAATAACCCCGGCTGGGCCGCCGTCAGGAAAGGGTGGAGTCAGGAGGGGCAATTCAACGGCAGGTGAATCAGACCCGGTGGTCTGGCCCCCTCCTGGCTCCGTAAACACGCCCCATCGCTGTGGTGCTCGGTTCGCCATCGGGCGGGCCGGGCGCCGATTTCGTGGCGTTCCTTTTCAGGTTACCGAAATCCGGGTTCCTACAATACCCAAATAGCCCAGGTATTTGGTGATGGGGACCGGCAGTCCCGTCCCGTTTGCTAGGGTTGGGGCCGCGCGTCGCATCTGGGTGAGTGACTGGATGCGACCGCGCCCCTCATTAATAACTTCCCGTGGGCGTCTCTAGGTGGAACGGATCTCGCCGCTCGAGATCAGCACCACGCCGTTTGGCGTCTCCACCCGCAGCTCCCCGCCCGCCGCGAGCCCCCGGGCGATCCCGGTCACCGGCCCCGCCGGTCCGTTGGCGGTGATCGTTTCGCCACGCAGGGCATCCCAGTGCTGCCAGGCGGCGATGGTCGGGGCCAGGCCGCGGGTCAGCCAGTCCCGGTAGCGCAGCTCCAGGCGGTTGAGCAGCGCCGTGAGGACCGCCTCGGGCCCGGCAGGCGTGGCGAGCAGCTCGTCGAGGCCGACGTAGCGGCCGGCGATGTCGTCCGGTAGATCGAGGTCCGTCGCCGGGCTGAGGTTCAGGCCGATGCCGATCAGCACCGCCTCCCCGTCCCGTTCCAACAGGATGCCCGCGAGCTTGTGGCCGTCGCTGGTCACCAGATCATTGGGCCACTTGAGCCGGATGGTCTGCGCGCCGAGGCCGTGAACCGCCTCGAGGATGGCCACGCCGGCGACCAGGCTGAGGGTCGGGAGGTCGTCCCGGGCGGGCGGTGCCAGGCAGGTCGTGAGCCACAGGCCCGCGCCGTCCGGTGAAAACCAGCTTCGACCGAGGCGGCCGCGGCCCTGGCGCTGGGCGGTGGCGACGATGGTGGTGCCCTCCGGGGCACCGGCGGTGGCGCGTTCGCGGGCGACGCCCATGGTGCTGTCGAGGGATGGGTGACGCTCGACCCGATCGAGCCAAGAGGCATCGGCGAGCAGCTCCAAGCTCAGGTCGGCCGGGCGCACGGTGTGGGTCAAGGCCCCGAGGGAGATGCGATCGACACCGGTGCGCGCCACGGCCGGGATGGTGTCGAGGGTGATGCCGCCCGAGGCCTCGAGCTGAATCGTCCCGTTCAGATCTCTGCCCTTCTCGTCGCGGCGCGCCACCGCCTCGCGCAACCGTGCTGCGTCGAAGTTGTCGAGCAGGATGATGTCGGGTCCGGCACCGAGCGCCTCATCGAGTTGGGCGAGGGTGTCGACCTCAACCTCAACGGTGAGCTCTCGGCCATGGCGCCCGCGGGCCCGGCGCACCGCCTCTGCCACCGAGCCGGCCGCGGCGATGTGGTTGTCCTTGATCAGCACGGCGTCGAATAGACCGAAGCGGTGGTTTTCAGCGCCGCCGGTGCGCACCGCTGCCTTCTCGAGCCGGCGCCAACCGGGGGTGGTCTTGCGGGTGTCGAAGACGCGGGCCACGCAATCAGCGGGTACCGCGCCAGCGGCGGCGTGGGCCGCGGCGGCGATGCCGCACAGCCGCATGACGAAATTGATCGCGCAGCGCTCGGCGGTCAACAAGGCCCGCACGTCCCCGCGAATTCGAGCCAGCGCCGCGCCGGCCGGAACCAGCTCGCCTTCGTTCCTGAGTGGCTCAAAACGCGTCACGGGGTCGATGCGCCGGAAGATCTCGCCGGCCAGCGGCATTCCGCAGACCACCGTCGGCTCGCGGGTGATCAGCTCGGCCCGCGCCATCTGCGGGCCGCTGAAGACCGAGCTGGTGGTGGCGTCGCCGTCGCCGATGTCCTCGGCGAGGGCGAGCTCGATCAGGGCCTCGACCTCGGGCTCGACGAGCAGCGCGGTCCAGTCCACGGCGCTCACCGTTCGACCACCTGTCCGTCGGGATCGCCCTGTTCAGCCTCCCCGTCCTCCCCCGCCGTCTTGCCGACCAGGCCGAGCTGTTCTGCCCGCGAGGTCCAGGCCTGGCGGGCAAAGGCCTGCATATCCTCCACCGAGTCGACCTCGTCCACGATCTCGAGGCCGAGCAGGGTCTCGACGATATCCTCGAGGGTGACGATGCCGGCGGTACCGCCGAACTCATCGACCACCAGCGCGATGTGCTCGCGGCTGTGGATCATCTCCTCGAAGACGCTCGGCAGGGGCATGGTTTGGGGCACCACGCGGATCGTACGCTCGAGCTCGCCCACCTCCATATCGTGGTTGTCCTTGGCCGCCGCCAGCAGCAGGTGGTCCTTGAGGACGTAGCCGCTGATGCGATCGAGGTTCCCCTCGAAAACCGGCAGGCGCGAGAAGACGAGCTGCTCGTGATCGTCGAGGACTTCCTTGATGGTGGTCGACTTGGGCAGCGCGAAGAGCACCGTGCGCGGGGTCATGACATCCTTGGCGCACAGGGAGCCGAAACGGAACAGGTTGCGCAGGATCTTGGATTCCCCTTCGTCGAGGGTGCCCTGCTTGGCCCCGAGCTCGGCGAGGGCGCTCATCTCTTCGCGACTGATGCCGGTCCTCTTTCTGCCACGGGAGAGGAGCTTGGTCAGCGCCTCCATGGCGATCACCAGCGGGTAGAGCATGTAGATGATGACTATTAAGGTGCGGGCGACGGGCCCGGCGAGCTGCCGCCAATAGACCGCGCCGATGGTCTTGGGGATGATCTCCGAGGCGATGAGGATCAGCAGGGTGAGCACGCCGGAGAAGACGCCGATCCATTCGTCGCCGAAGACGTGGGCCGCCTGTGCGCCGGCGCCCGCGGCCCCGACGGTGTGGGCGATGGTGTTGAGGGTCAGGATCGCGACCAAGGGGCGATCGATCTCCTGCTTGAGCTTCTTGAGGCGCGCCGCGATCGGTTTTTTCTGCTGCTCGAGGAGCGCGCAATAGGAGGGGGTCACGCTCAACAGCACCGCCTCCAGCACCGAGCAGACAAAGGAGACCCCGAGGGCCAGCAGTACGAAGATGATCAGCAGGGTCATGGTGAAGGGACCATCATCGGAGAGGGCGGCGTGGTCAAGGCCACCGGGATGGGGCGGTCGGCGAAGGGGGCGGCGCACCCGGTGCCCGGGCGTGCGTCACTCGGCGCCGGCCTCGCGCACGGTCTCGGCGAACGCGGTGGCGAGGTTGTGGGTCGCCGTCGGCTGGGCCGGCTCGCCGCTCTGACTCCCTCGCCCCCGTGGATCCCTGGCCCCCGTACTGCGCGACGTGCTAGCGTGACAACACGTTCGAGAATGGATCTGATGCCGGTCAAACGAGCCACCTTTCGCGATCTGCTCCCACGATCTCGGGGGGAGGGCGTGGAGAAGCGCGCCAAGCCCAAGCGCCAGAGCAGCCGCCGAATTCAGCTCCAGAGCGTGACCCTCGATACCCAGGATCGATTCCAGACCAAGCAGGGCGGTGCGCGGACCGAAGTGCCGGTGACGGCGAGCGAGATCGGTGCCGGCGCGACCGTCGAGACCCGCGCCAGCGACACAGGTCCCCGCCTGACCGAGAACGGCGAGCCCCTCGTCACCCAGCTGCCGCGCTCGCTCAGTGCCGCCGACGTGGAGCGCAACCCGGCCTACCAGGCGTGGGACGGCACGCCGCCGTCGCGCGGCAAGGGTTGGTATGAGCGTTGGCGCAGCCCGTCCAACCCGGACAAGTGGGCCTACAACTACACCGAGGCCTATCGGAACGCCAAGGCGGGCAAGAAGTTCGCCGCCAACGCGCGGTTCGCGGCGGTGCTGCCGGCGCTCAAGCGGCGCTACGCTGAGGATCTTCGCAAGGATGGCATGCCGCAGATTCTAGCCCTGGCGGTGGCGCTGATCGACCAGGCCTGTTTTCGGGTTGGCAACGAGGACAGCATGGAGCTGGCCGAGACCCGTGACCCGGAGGACCGCCTCGACGCCGATGACGACGGCGGCATCTACGGCCTGACGACCCTCAAGGGCAAGCATCTGGAGCTCGACGGTGACGTGGCGGTCTTCACCTACTACGGCAAGCATCGCCAGCGGCAGGAGAAGCGCATTCGCTGCTCACCGCTGATCAAGAAGCTCCTCGAGCGCCTCGCGGCTGCGTGTCCCACCGGCGAGGAGCAGCTGTTGCGCGCCGGCGATCAGGACCTCAAGGATGCGCACCTGCGTCGCTACCTCAAGCCGTTCAAGATGACGCCCAAGCAGTTCCGCACCTTCCACGCCTCGCAGATCGCGCTGCAGGAGCTGCTGAGGTCCGCCGACGCGGCGCCCGAGGAGCGCGGGGAACGGGTGATGGAGATGGCGCGGGTCGTCCAGGCGATCCTCGGGCACGAGAGCCCCCAGATGAGCCTCCAACATTACATCGACCCGGCGATCGTGGCGGCGTTTGAGGCCGGGGAGATCGAGAGCTTTGCGCAGCAGTGCGCCGCGGAGATCGCGAGTCATGGCGAGTAAACGCGATCCCGAGCCGGCCATCCCTGAGGTCACCGATGCGCCGCCACCCTTGAGCGATGGCCAACGCGTTTTTGCCGAGTGGATGGCGCAGCACCTGCCCCCGGCCGAGGAGGATGAGCCAGCGGGGGAGTCGGGGGTCGACGCCGGTCAATCGGGCTCGGGGTAGGGCCACGAAACGCGCGGGACTTGCGCGGGATTGGTAGTCGGCTGCGGCGAACCGGGATTGGGCGATCCCGAGTGAGGGTGGGTGCGGCCCCCTACCGGGCGTGCTAGGCTCGGTATGGATTTGGTACCGAGCATTGCCACCGGGCTGGTGGCGTGACGCTCGTTTGGGAGAGGAGCCCCCGTGATGAAGACCTCGATGCTCAACATTTCCGTCTGGGTTGCCGCCTGCTTCGCGGTCGCCGCCTGCTCCAACGTCACCACCTCCGATGAGGGCCGGCCATGCGACGCGGCGGGGGAATGTCTCTCTGGCTACGTCTGCGACACCGCGACCGACACCTGCATCTCGGAGAGCACCTGCATCGACGCCGACGACGATGGCGTCTGTGCGGTCGAGGACTGTGACGATTCGATCGCCACCTGTTCGGACGACTGTACCGACGCCGACGACGACGGGCTCGCGCTTTGCGCCGGTGATTGTGACGACACGGTCGCCGCCTGCACGACCGAATGCATCGACGCCGACGACGACGGGCTCACGGTCTGCGCCGGTGATTTGGCCGACGACAACCCCAACTGTGGGGCCGACAGCACCGATGGGGACAGCGACGGCTTTTGCCTCGGCATCGATTG
>JAUUZB010000043.1 GCA_030590185.1 Deltaproteobacteria bacterium | reverse complement strand
GTGTTGCTCGACGCCGCCGATGGGACCTTGACCATGGAGTTCTATGACGGCTGGCTCGAGGAGCATCCGTTGACCAAGGCGGATCTGGAGCTCGAGGCCGGTTATCTCGAGAGCCTCGGGATCGAGCTGCTCACCGCCTCCAAGTAGCGCCTGGAACACCTCGGCTGCTTTTGCTATCGGGCCCAGACGTAGCCGGAGGCGCGGACTCGCGCTTCCAGAGGACGCAGTATGTTCAAACGCATTTTGATCGCGAACCGCGGGGAGATCGCCCTGAGGGTCATCCGCGCCTGTAAAGAGATAGGTGTGGAGACCGTGGCGGTCTATTCCGAGGCCGACACCGACTCTCCCCACCTCGAGCAGGCGGACATCAAGGTTTGCATCGGAGGTCCCAAGAGCGGCCAGAGCTACCTCAACATGGAGGCGCTGCTGCAGGCCGCCGAACAGACCGGGGCCAAGGCGGTCCACCCCGGCTACGGCTTCCTCGCCGAAAATGCCCTGTTCGGTGAGCTCTGCAACCAGGCCAAGCTCACCTTCATCGGTCCCACCCCGCGGGTGATCCGCCTCATGGGTGACAAGGCGACGGCGCGGCGGACCATGAAGGCCGCTGGTCTGCCGGTGGTGCCCGGCTCCGAGGACATCCTGCCCAGCCGGGCTGAGGCGCTCGATTTCGCCCGGGAGATGGGCTTCCCGGTGCTGCTCAAGGCGACCGCCGGTGGTGGCGGCAAGGGGATGCGGATCTGTCGCGACGAGGCCTCCTTTGGGGAGAACTTCGACCAGGCCACCCTCGAGGCGGGCAAGTCCTTTGGCAACCCGGACCTCTACCTCGAAAAGTTCATCGAGGGCGGCCGACACATCGAGTTCCAATTCATGGCGGACGCCTTTGGCAACGCCGTGCACTTTGGCGAACGCGAGTGCTCGGTGCAACGCAACCATCAAAAGCTCATCGAGGAGTCGCCCTCCACGGTGGTGGATGAGGCGCTACGGAACGAGATGGGCGCCCAGGTCTGCCGCAGCATGGCGAAGATCGGTTACGTCGGCGCCGGCACGGTGGAGTTCCTGCGCGACCAGGACGGCAGCCTCTTTTTCATGGAGGTCAACACCCGCCTGCAGGTGGAGCACCCGGTAACCGAGATGGTGACCGGCTTCGACCTCGTCAAGGAGCAGCTACGCATCGCGGCGAACCAACGCCTTTCGGTTACCCAGGATGAGGTGACGTTCAGCGGCAGCGCCATCGAATGTCGCGTCAACGCCGAGGATCCCTTCGCGGATTTCAAGCCCTCACCCGGGCTGGTCGAGGTATTCACGCCGCCCGAGAGCGTCGAGGGCGTGCAGGTGCGCGTCGATACCCACGTCAGGTCCGGCTACCGCATCCCGGTCTTCTACGACTCGATGATCTGCAAGCTCATCGTCCACGGCGACGACCGCGAGAAGGCGCGCCTCGGTATGCTCGAGGCGCTCGAGAAGTTTGAGGTGGAGGGTATCGCCACCACGATCCCCGCCCATCAAAAAATCCTACAGGACGAGCGCTTCATCTCTGGGGAGTACGATACGCGCCTGGTCAACCAGATCCTCGGTTGAGGCGCCGGAGCAGAACCCGTACTTCGCCGAAGGCGAAGGGTTTAAACAAGGCGCGAAGCGCCCACAAAACGGGACTTCGCCGGAGGCGAAGAACATGGCCAAAGTAATACTGCACCCGATCGGCAACAACGTCGAAGAGACGGTCACCCCCCAGGACTTCGAGCAAAACGAGCGCCACATGGGCGAGCTCAACACCAAGCTCTACGACCGCCGCGAGGAGGTCCGCGGGGGTTGGGGCGAAAAGTACGTCGAACGCGTTCACGCCAAGGGCAAGATGACCAGCTGGGAGCGCATCGAGGCGCTCAAGGATCCCGGCACCCGCTTCTACCCGATCAACACCTTCGTCAACTACGGCCTGGAGTTCGACGGCGGCCGCACCTCCCCGTCGGCGGGCGTCATCACCGGCGTCATCCGGGTCGAGGGCCGACTGGCGATCATCATCGCCAACGACAACACGGTGGCCTCCGGTTCTTGGTGGCCGCTGACCCCGGAGAAGATCGAGCGCGCTCAGGAGATCGCCCTGCGCATGCGCATCCCGCTGATCTACCTGGTGGACTGCTCGGGCCTGTTCCTGCCGGAGCAAGCCAACACCTTCCCGGGCAAGATCGGCGCCGGACACATCTTCAAGATGAACTCGCTGCTCTCGGCGAACCACGTCCCGCAAATCGCCGGGGTGTTCGGCGACTGCATCGCCGGCGGCGGCTACATGCCGATCATCTCCGACAAGGTCTACATGACCGAGCAGGCCTACATGGTGATCGCTGGCGCGGCGCTGGTGAAGGGCGCCAAGTCCCAACAGATCACCTCCCTGGGCATCGGCGGCCCCGACGTGCACGTCCACGTCTCCAACTGCGCCGACGAGCGGGTACCCGACGATCCGACCCTGCTGCAGAAGATCCGCCAGGAGATGCGCGGCCTGCCGAGCTCGGCCGCCGAGTACTACCGCTTCGGTGGCGCGCCGGCTGAGCCGCGATTCTCCCCAACCGAGCTGACCGGAATCTTCCCTGCCGACTACCGGGTCAACTACGACGTCCGCGAGGTGATCGCCCGGTTGGTGGACAACTCCCTGTTTGGCGAGATACTCCCCCACACCGGCGAGGAGATGGTCACCGGCATCGCGCGCATCAACGGCCTCTACACCGGGATCATCGCCAACAACCAACGCCTCACCCCGCACCCCTACATTAAAGGGCGCTCGCGGCCGGGTGGCATCCTCTACCGCGAGGGCATCGCCAAGATCTCCGCCTTCTCCCGCGCCTGCAACGACGACGGCATCCCGATCATCTGGCTCCAAGACGTCTCCGGCTTTGACATCGGCCCGGAGGCGGAGAAGGAAGGCCTGCTCGGCTACGGCTCGAGCTTGATCTACACCAACTCCACCAACGACGTGCCGATGATCACGGTGCTGCTACGCAAGGCCTCCGGCGCGGGCTACTACGCCATGACCGGCATGCCTTACGATCCGGTGGTGCAGCTCTCGACTCCGATCACCCGCCTAGCGGTGATGGAGGGGCGCACCCTGGCCATCGGTGCCTACAACACCAAGCTGGACGACAACTTCAAGATCGTCACCGAGGACGCGGCCGAGCGCGCCAAGATCGAGGCCGGCATGAAGACGGTCGAGGATCGCATCACCGAGGACATGAACCCCTACCGTTCCGCCCGTCAGATGGACACCGACGAGATCGTCGCCGTCCATGAGCTACGGGAGTACCTGCACGTCTGGGTCGAGATGTGCTACCAGAGCATCGGCTACCGGCGGGTCAAGAACCCGCGCATCTGGTCGATGCACGACCTCGGGGTCCTCGCGGACTTCGCGCGCTCGAGGAGTTGAACCATGCCAGCACCCATACTCGTCGCCCGCGTCGACAAAGATGACAGCCCGGAGCAGAGCTTCCTGGTGCGATCGCCAGCGGTGGGGGTCGCCGACGGTATCCCGGATGAGGGCGCCTACCTGAACCCCGGCGAGGGTTTCCTCACCATGCGCATCATGGGACGGCGCCACGTCTTGCAGCTACCGCGCAACGTGCTCGGTAGAATCAGCGAGCGCTTCATCGACGACACCCAGACTCCCCTGGACTACAACCAGCCGCTCCTGCGCCTGAGCCCGTTCAACGAGACGACCGCGACCGCGGGCGGGTCGCCCAGCAAGGGCGAGCAGGGCGAGGACGTGGACGCGGACCTAATCCCGGTCGAGTCCCCCTCGGAGGGCGTCTTTTACCATCGGCCGAGCCCGGACAGCCCGGCCTATGTCGACGAGGGCAGCGAGGTGACCGACGGCACGGTGGTCGGCCTGGTTGAGGTGATGAAGTGCTTCAATCAAATCCGCTACGGCGGGCCCGGTCTGCCGGAGAGGGGCACGGTCGCCAAGGTCCTGGTTGAGGACGCCGCAGAGGTCACCTTCGGACAGGTGCTGTTTTTGATTCGGCCGGCATAAACGTGGGACCACGGCGTCTGCATCCGGGCCCTTCGACCCTTCGACGGGCTCAGGACACAGGACAGGCTGGGTTCGCGGGTTCCAGCGCCAAGGGAAGGGCTAACGCGTGAGGTTGTTTCGCAGTCTCTGGGCTCTGGTGATCCTGTTGGCGCTCTACCTCGTGCCGATCACCTTTCACTTCGACGCCATCGCCGCGGCGGCCGGCCGAGCCGGCGCCTGGGGATTCACCGGGCTCTACTTTGCCTGGGGCCTGTTGTTCGGGGTGATCACCGCCCGGCGGGAGTCGGCCACCGCGCTGTTGCTGACGCTTTGGCCGGGGTTGTTGTTGGTGGTCACCTCGCTGGGCTCGTTGGTGGCCGAGAGCTTCGCCGCCCTGGTGGTGTACGGGATCCTCTACGTGCTGATCACCGCGCTGGTCGGAGGCGCGTCGGTGCGGGGCCTGATCGACATCGCGACGCGCCGCTTCGAGAGCATGCGCCAGCCGACCGCCCGGCGCCTCGGCGTCTGGATCTATCTCTCCACCGGGTTGCTGCCGCTGGCCATGTTGCTGAGCGCGCAGTATCCAGATCTGTTCGTTGGAGCCAACCCCGGAGCCACCCTCACCTGGTGGCTGTTCTACGCCGAGCTGACCGTGGACGCGCTGAGCTTTGGCCTGTTGTGCGCGACCGGGATCTCCCTGTCCGGCATCCAGGCGACCGGGCTCCTCGACGGCGGTCTGTGGTGGTTGAGCCGCAGCCTGCTCGACGTGATCATCGTCTCGGCCGTGCTCGACCGCCTGCGCGGGGATCGGACCGGGTCCAGCGCTACGTTGCTCGGGGTTTGATCCGCGTCGGCGACGCAGCCAGACACAGGCGCCGAGGAGCGCTAGCCAGGCCAGGGCCGGTTGACCAGCGGCGGAGCAGTTGATCGGAATACCTGCGCCACCCGCGATGAGATCGTCATCGAGGCCGTCACCGTCGACATCACTGTCACAGATGTCGCCGAGACCGTCGTTGTCCTCGTCCGCCTGGGCCTCGTTCATCACCTCTGGACAGTTATCGAACCCATCCGTGATGCCGTCGTTGTCGCCGTCGGTCAGGTCAGAGGTTGGGTCGAGATAGTCCGGGATGCCGTCATTGTCCGTGTCGGTCTCCCCTTCGACGACATCATCTATCCCATCGTTGTCGGAATCCGTATCGAAGTAGTTTGGGATGCCATCGCCGTCGGTATCCTCGCGGCCCTCGATGTCGTCGCTGATCCCGTCGTTATCGGAGTCCGTGTCGAGGTAATTGGGAACCCCATCCCCGTCCACATCGTCACCGTGGAGCAGGCCGTCCGATTCTTCACCCACGTCCGGGTCGACGGGCGTTGCCTCGACGCGGGTCAGGATGCCATCGTTGTCATCGTCCGGGTCGACGTAGTCGGCGAGGCCGTCGCCGTCCGTGTCCACCGTGCCCTCGGTGGCGTCCAACACCCCGTCACCGTCGCTGTCGTCATCGAAGACGTCCGGTGTACCGTCGCCGTCCGTGTCGACCATCGCCGTGCCGCCGTTGGTCTCCTCCAGGTTTGTGATGCCATCCCCGTCGGAGTCCTCAGCACCATCCGGCACGCCGTCGCCGTCGGTGTCCGCGATGCCGGGATCGGTCCCCATCTCGATCTCGACGTCATCGTTGATCCCATCGCCGTCGCTGTCCTCGAGCACCACCGGCGTGCCGTCGCCGTAGACCGGATCCGATGCGGCGGCGTCGAGGATCCCCGGCCCGGGCGACTGATCGCTGCCCGCGATGTCGAGGGAGATGGAACGTCCGTTGTTGGAGGTGCCTCCCACCAGGATCATCTCGGTGTCGGCGGTCACCCCCGCCCCCTCCATGGCCACGAGCGGAATCGAGAAATCCAGAAAGTAGTCATCGGTGCCCGCAAAGGCGGAGTCGGCCAGGAGCACCCGCCCGTTGCCACCCGGCTCGGTGGTATCCCAGTCGTAGGGAGGATCGATCTCCAAGGTCTCGGCCAGATCGCTCGGATCCCCGAGCCCCGTCTTGGTGGTGTTCTGGTACAGATCGATGGTGTCGGTGATGCCGTTGACGATCAGAGAATACTCGTAGTCGATGATCGTGCCGCTGGCGTCGACGTTGTCGAGTCGGTCCGGCAGGATGATCAGCACACCCCAACCGTACGGCTTGAGGTCGTTGGTGTCGGCCCCCTGAACCGGGGTCTCGTCGATGCGCAGGCGAACGAAGAAGTCGGTGCTGTCCGAGTAGGTGTAGATGGCGGGGTGGGTGTCGTCCCCGACGATCTCCCGGCCGTTGTTGGCGCCGTCGGTGGCTGGATCACCCAGGGTGATTCCGCCTTGGGTCAACGGGATCCAAAGGCCGTCATCAGCGGGAAAGGCCGCGGCAGAGGTCAACCCAGCGGGGAGACTCAATGCCATCACCAAACCGAGCCCAACGGTGCATCGAAGTGCCAAGCTGTGTTTCATCACCTTACATATTGGCACGAGGGTGGGAGAGGTAACACCCTACTCACAGTCCACGAACCGCAATTCGCCCCGTCGCACGTCGAGCTCCACCCCGAGCTCAGCCTGAACGTCGAGCCCCAACAGGCCGCCTGCCCCGCGCCCACCGCACCCCTCGCAGACCGCCACCATGAGCCCCTCGAGCCGATGGCCCGCGATCTCCACGACCGAAAGCCTGGCCGTGGGGAAGACCGCAGGGCCGGTGGCGGTGATGGCGTGGATGACCCGCTCTTCGTCGATATCCACCCCGAGCTCCTCCACGACCTCGTACTCTAAGGTGGTGAGGCTCGCGCCGGTGTCGACCACCAACGGGACCTCGAAGCCATCGAGGTAGGTGGTCACCACGAATGGCCCCATCCTGCCGAAGCGGGGCGCGGCCACGGTGCACAGGCCCGGGCTGGGAGGTTCCTGCTGGTTGACCTCCTCGTCTGGGTATTGTTCTTCCTGTTCTTCCTGATCTTCCTGTTCTTCCTGTTCTTCCTCATCCTCGGCCACTGCCTCCGGCACAGGCTCGGGTTCCGGCGGCGGATCCGGCGGGGCCAAGCGCGACTCGAGTTCAGCCACGGTGCGAGCCAACAACGGCAGCTCGGCACCCAGATCCTGGGCTTGACGCAGGGCGGACAACGCCTCCTGGTCGCGCCCGTGACCGTAGAGCAAGAACCCGAGCCGGCCGTACACGGTCGGATCGTCACTGCCGAGACGCACCGCGGTGAGATACGATCGCTCCGCGGCCTGCTCCTGGTCGAGGGCAGCCTGTGCGTCAGCGAGGGTAGCCCAGCGCACCGCGTCGCGGGGATCGGTCCGCACCGCCAGCCAAGCCGCCTGAACATCCACGACGCCCGGGTGGGACGCACGATAGGACTGGAAACCAAGATAGCCGCCGACCGACACCATGGCCACGAGTCCGGTGAGGGTCAGCAGAAACAACCAGCGGGAGGCCATCGCGGCTAAGGTATGCCGCACCAAGCGGTCTCACAAGTTCGGCGCACGGATGCCGCCTTGGGTACTACCAGGCCAACCTGTTCAAACGAGGACCAAGTCAGGTCGCCGCCACCAGCCCATCCCAAGCCACCTTCACCTCGGTCCACCGCCGCTCCTTGATCGAGGCCAAGCGGATCGCCTCGGTCGCGGGTTCAGCGAGCTCAACCGCGCGGGCCCCACGCTCGGTGAACAACTCATCGAGCGAGGCCTCCGCTTCGGCGAAGGAGGCGTCGAGCTGTTGCTCCATCTCGACGAACAGATCGTCCAATCCAGGGAAGGGCTTCTCGAGGAACTCATCCATGGCGGCCAACAACCGCCCGCGAGCCTTGTCGGATGAAGAGAGCGGTGACGCGGCGGCGCGGGTCAACAGTTTGACTAGCGCCCGGGCGTCCCTGCCAAAGTACTCCGCCTCGGTGGTGGCGCCGATACTCGGGTCGCCAGCACCCGGCCGCCCCGACGCAGGCGTAATGATCCGAGCTCGGGCCAGGAGTGCGGTGAGGGTCGCCCGATCATCGACGAGCTCAGCCCGTGCCGTGGCCGCGGCCGCGCGGTTGAGTTGCGGGAAGTGATCGACGAGCTCGGCGAGTTGGTCGGATACCTCGCTGTCACCAACCTCGGCCAGCGCCTCGGTGAGTCCCAACAGGCGCTCGAAGGGCATCTGGTCCGGCTCGGTCAGCAGCCGCTGCGCCAGGCCGCGCGCCGACTGGACCAACGCCCGGCGCTCCTCGAGACGAACCTGGCCCGCGGCGATCAAGGACCTCTTCTCCGGGACGTCCGCGAGCTGACGCAACAATCCAGCCAGCCGTTCCTCGGGCAGGATGCACTCGATGAATCGGAAGCCGAGCTCGTGGCGGGCGCGCTGATCGAGGTCGGCCGGATCCGGCGCCGTGGCGAGGAGGGTCACGAGCTCGACGTCATTGAGATGCACCCGAACGTCGTGGAGGGTAGGCACCAGGCTCGGGGTGTCCCCGTTGGAGCCGTCGCGCAGCTCGACCGAGAAGCTGATCGGCGACATCTCGATGGTGCGGCGTTCGCCCGGCATCAGATCCGCAGCCCCGGCGCGCTCCAAGCCGAGCGCGAAATCGCCGTCCCCGAGCTCATCGAGCCGGTGCAGGAGGAGCTGAATCACCTCGGCCGGTGTTTGGTCGTCGTTGTTGATGAACAACACGCCCGGCAGGTCGCTCGGGATATCGGTCTTGCTGTCACCGATCACCACCATCCGGGCGCGCGTGGCATCGGCCTCGAAACCATAGGCCTCGGCCAGCACCTGGTAGTGCTTGTTTTTCGGATAGTCGCGGACCTCGCGCCCGCCGAAGAAGGCGTTGAAGTGGATGTTCGCCTGAGCCAGCAGCCGCTCGATCGGTTGGGGATCGATGGTGGTGGTGATGACGCTCATGGCGCCCATGCGGTTCAGGTTGTCGGTGACGTCCCGCAGGTCCGGCCGGAAGGATCCCCGGCCGTCCCCCACCGTGCCGTTGAAGTCCCAGGCGATCAGCTTCGGGTTGCGGAAACGTTGGCCGGCCGGCAGCAGCTGGCGGTCCTGGGGGTTCATGATGCCCCCGGGGCCGAGCAGCAGCTCGAATAACTGACTCGCCTTGGGATCGATCCGTCGGGCCAGGTGGACCGGCTTGCACAGCAGGTGATCGAAGGCATCGAGCAGGAGCGCCAGCGCTGCCCCGCGCTCGGCAGAGGGTGGATCGAGGGTGACCTGGGGTCGGGTCGGGGTGGTGGCGTCGATGGTGAGCTCGTAACGCTCGGTGTCGTCGAGCTGCGCGACTACTCGAATGACCCCGGCGCTGACCTCGATCCGCCACGGCCCGTCCTGAATGGAGAGCCGCGCCGCCGCCGGATCCAGCCCCTCGCTGACCCCCGCCTTGGAGGCGAGGAGATCACGGAAGCGCCGCAGCAGCTCCTCCCGACGTTGTTCCGGGGCGACGACGATCTCGTCCAGGGTCAGGGTGTTGGTAGGCTTTGCCTTGTGGTGGAGGCGCAGGGCGCTGCCATCTCGGTTGAGGCCGGCGTCCCGTGCGGTGACTGGCAGCTCGAGTCGGTCCCCGGGCCAGGCTGGCTGCGAGGTTGAACCGGCTAGCGATGTCGAGGAAGCGGAGCCCACCGCGACGTCGGTGGGGGCGGTGTGGCCCCGAAACAGGGGAGCGACGGAGAAGTGAACCGGCATGCGCTATCTCTATTGAGTGATAGCGCAGCTTATCTCGATTCCCCGGACGTGTCAGCCCGGCAGCCCCTATCGAGCCCGGAACAGGAATGGGTAGTTGACCTCCACGACCCCGCCGCCGGCTGGCTTGGGGAACCGCCAGCGCTTGATCACCGCCATGATCCTCCTCTCCAGCTCGGCGTTCTTGATGGTCGATTCCTTGATCCTGACCTTGGTGACCCGGCCATCCGCGCCGATCGTGAAGCTGACCACGATCTTGCCCTGAAGGCTCGGGTCCCGCTTGAGGGCCGTCTCGTAGCAGTAACGAATCTGACTCTTGTTCTGGTTGATCACCTTTTGAATCGCGCTGCGCGGCATGCTGGCCATCACCATCGGTGCTGAGAGCCTGACCCTGCCGGCTCTGGCGACCTTGCGGGAAACAGAGCTACGACCACGGACACTGGCCACGCCGCCGCCGCCGCCGATGCCGCTACCGGACACGCCCATGCCGCCCAATGCATAACCCGCCGAGCCACCGCCGCTGAGACTCTGCATGGTAGACAGGCCGCTCCCATACACGCCCTGGTGGCTCATCCCCTCCGGCAGCTCTACCGGCTGCACCACGGTGACCGGACCGCCGTTTTGGTTGACGACCCTCTCCTCCACCGCCACGAAGCTGGTCCACTTGGTCAACAGCTTGAAGGTCAATCCGGTCGCGGTGATCTCCTCCTCCCAACGCTCGCGAGCCGACGCCTCGGTCACCCGCTGCAACATTAGATCTTTGATCCGTTGCCGCGCCCAGATGCTCGCCAACGCCTCGTGACCCGGCTGGGCCGGCAGGGTCACCGCCAGGCGTTGTTCAAAGGGCCGCGAGCCGAGCTGGCCGCGAATGACGATGGTCGCTGCACCGGCCCGTTGGTAGCGTCCCGTCAGCCGCAAGGGCTGCCCGGCGAACAGGTCTGGGATGCGCTGCGGGTAGATCTCCTCCACCGCCAACCCCTGCCAATCTACTCGAATATTGGCGAGCGCCGGACGGTCGACGCGCCGGAAGAAACTGTCGATCACCTCGCGGCTGTCCTCATCCTGACGCACGTAGAAGGCTTCGCCACGCCCGAGCAACGCGGCGCGGTCCAGGAGATAGCGGTTGACCGAGGAGCCGACCCCGAGAGTAAAAACCCGCGCACCACGCCGCTTCACGTTGATGGAGGCAAACACCTCGCGCTCGTCGACATGGCCGTCGGTCAGCAAAAAGGCGATCCTCAAATAGCCCCGCGCCGCAGGTTTAGACAGGGCGGCGCTGATCCCCTTAGCCATCTCGGTACCGCCGGCCCCGTGGAAGGCGCTCACGAACAGGCTCGCCTCGCCCACCCGAGCCGGGGTCGCCGGCTGCGACTCCGCCCACAAAGTGCCGGTGTCGCCGGCAAAACGCACCACGTTGAAGCGGTCGGTCGAGCGCATCCCACCAATCAAGCGGTGCATGGCCTCTTTGCTCTTGTCG
>JAUUZB010000584.1 GCA_030590185.1 Deltaproteobacteria bacterium | reverse complement strand
GCGTGGATGGGTTCAACGCGACTCCGGGCCGGGCGCCCGCCTCGCGGATTTGAGCCAGCGTCCGATGCAGATGCGGGCAGGTCTCGGCGTGGACCGTGACCCCGTTGGCACCCGCCCCAACGTATTGCTCGATGCTTCTCTCGGGCGCCTCGATCATCAGGTGCACGTCGAAGTAGGCCTCGCTGCGGCGGCGCAGGGATTTAATGAGTGGTGGGCCGAGGGTGAGGTTGGGCACGAAGTGGCCGTCCATCACGTCGACGTGGATCCAGTCGGCGCCGCCGTCAATCACGGCGCCGATCTCCTCGTGCAGACGACCATGGTCCGCTGCCAGGATGGATGGAGCGATGAGGCGCGTCACGGCTTACAGAATGATCAGGTCGTCAGCGTCGAGGACCTCTTCGGCCGCGCCCACGTCGTCCGCCGCCTTGACCCGTTCCTCACTCAAGCCCTCGAGGTACTCGCGTACGTCCGGCTTCTCGTCGAGGACCTTCTGGAACTCGTCGCGCGGCAGAAAGAGCACGCCGACCTTGCCGCGGGCGGTGACCGTGGCGTTGGTGTCCTGGTGCTTGATCAGGGCAATCTCACCCACCACCTGGCCCGGTCCGAGATTGGCGACGACGACTGGATCGCCGTCATCCTTTTTGACGGTGACCTCCACCTCGCCGGTGGCGATCACGAACAGACCGGTGCCTGGCTTGCCCTGCTCGATCAGGTGGGCGCCGGGCTGGAAACCCTGGCGCAAGAAACGGTCCAGGATCGTGTAGCGCGTCTCATCGTCGAAGCGCTCGAACAGCGGGGAGGAACGCAGCAGGTTGGCGATGAGGCGTTTGCGGCAGTACTCGACCAACTCCTCCGCGATCTGCGGCTTGGAGGAAGCCAGGGCATGCACGTCGGCGCGCGGCAGCTCGAAGTACTCGACCTCCTCGTGGGCGATGGCCGAGGCGGAGCGCGGCGCGCCGGTGATCAACGCCATCTCGCCGAGCACCGAGCCCGGGCCGAGCTTGGCGAGGTCCTTGCCGCCGATCTCGATGCGCACGTGGCCGGAGGCGATGATCAGGAGGGTGTCTCCCTTTTCCCCTTCCACCAGCAGCTTCTGGTCCTTGGGCACCCGACGGTAGTGCAAGCGCTTGACCGTCTCGACAAAGGCCTCCTCGTCGAGCTCGCAGAACAGCGGCATGGGCAGCGGGATGGCGGCCTCCCCGGCGTCCGGGAAGTGGGATCCGACTTCCGCGAGGCGTTCGAGTTGGGCGGGACCCTCGAGCTCGAGGAGCGCCGTGGCGATGACCTCCTCCTCCTGCGTGTCCTTGGCCTTGAGGGGCGGCGGCACCGGCAGGTTGCCGGCCCTGGCGCGCACCCCGCGCACGTGGAGGCGCTTGAGCGTCGAGAGTAGCCCGGTGTCATTCGGGGCGTGCTCTAATCCGTGGCGAACCACCACGATGGCAGGCAACAGGAAGCCCTTGTGGGCCAAGCGGTCCGAAGTGGCGCGCAGCACCCGCAGGGCGCCGACCGGGTGTCCCGCATCCCCGAGTGCGATGGCCAGGGCGACGCGGCTGTGGCGGTCGTCCGGGTGATGGTCCACGATCTCGGCGAGATAGCAGGCCGCCTCGTTTGGCTTGCCCGCGCCCAGCGCCTGGTCGGTTTTGGTCTTGAGCTCTTGCAGATCTGCCATGGGCCAACTTTCCCCGCTTCGCCCTCGCAGGTCAAGCCACCACCTCGAGGGTGTGAGAATTCGGATGGTTGCCCCGGGTTTGCCTGCGTGCTACGCGGCGCGCCATGGGCGTCGCCCGCACCGAGCGCCTGCTCAACCTCCTCACCCTGTTGCTGAACACCCGTCGGCCCTTGCCGTTGCGGGAGATCCGCGACCTCGATGAGTTCGGCGCCTATCGTACCACCGACCTCAAGAGCGGTGAGCGCGCCTTTGAGCGGGACAAGGCCGCCCTGGTTGAGCTCGGCGTGCCGGTGAACTGGGTCTCGCCGGGGCAGGAGAGCGGCCACGAAGGGGAGGGGCTCGGCGGCTATCTGATCGACCGGGCGCGCTACTTCCTGCCGGAGCTCGATCTCGAGCCAGGCGAGGTTGCCCTGTTGTCGATCGCCGGTGCCGCCGCGGTTGCCCTCGAACATTTCCCCCAGCGCGAGGCCATCATTCGAGCCTTGGCCAAGCTCGGTTTCGACGTCGATGAGTCGATGCCTTCCCCGACCCTCGCCCACTCGCCCCTGCAGGCCGGCGTTGACGCCGAGCGCACCGGACGCAACCTGGACGTTTTGCACGACGCGGTGGCCCGGCGGGTTAGGGTCGAGCTAGTTTACCGGGGCGCGAGCGGGGCGCGCAGCGAACGGGCGGTCGACCCCTACGGTCTCTTCTATCGCCAGGGGATCTGGTACCTGGTCGGCTACTGTCATCTGCGCGACGGGGAACGCACCTTCCACCTCGGTAGGATGGAGTCGGTGCAGCCGGCAGGTCCACGGGCGAGACGGGACGAGCCGGACTTTGAGGTCCCGGCCGACTTCGATCTCTCTGGCATCGCCAAGCTCCGGCCCTGGGAGTTCCCGACCCAGCCACCGGTGGAGGTGACCATCCGGCTCGCCGAACGGCTGGTGCCGGCCATCCCGGAGATTTTCGGCGGGCGTGCTCGGGTGGAGGAGCGTGACGGCGAGACCCTGGTGCGGATCACCGTCACCTCGCAGCCGGCCTTGATCGCCGCGGTGTTGCC
This sequence comes from Deltaproteobacteria bacterium, assembly GCA_030590185.1. The sequence goes on along the minus strand of JAUUZB010000584.1, from coordinate 1,555 downwards.
GTTTGGCGCCGCGGCAGAGGTGCTCGCCCCGGCCGACCTGCGGGCCAGCCTCGCCGACACCTACGGGCAGCTCGCGGCGCGTTATGGGTCGGCAAGAGAGCCAGGGGAGAGCCGATGAAGGCGAACGAGCGCCTGGCCCGCCTGCTGTTCATTGTCCCCTATGTGGTCGATCGGGACGGCGTGCCCCTCGATGAGCTCGCCGACAAGCTCGGGGTTAGCCCACGCCAGATCGAGCAGGACCTCGATCTCCTGCTGCTGGTCGGTCAGCCTCCCCTGACCCCGGATCACCTGATCGATCTCTACGTCGAGGACGACGTCGTCTACGTAGAGCTCGACCAGAACCTCTCCCGTCCCCTGCGCCTCACCCACGACGAGGCGCGCGCCCTGGTGATCGCCGCAAAGTTGGTAGGCGATCTCGGTGGCCTCGGCGACGAGCTCGACGCGATCGTCGAACGCATCCTGGCGCAGCTCAACCCGGTGGACGCTGAGATGGTGCGCTCCCTCGGCGGCCGCATCGGGCTCGGGCAGGACGAGGCGCCCGCCGGAGAACCCACCGCGCACTTGCGGCAGGCGATCGACGCCGCCCAGGAGGTCGCCATCGACTACTACTCGGTGTCGAGCGATCGGCAGAAGACCTACCGCCTGCAACCCCTCGGACTGCTGAGCCACACCGGGATCGAATACCTGCTGGCGCTCGATGTTGAGGCCAACCTCCAGGAAAAATTGTTCCGCACCGATCGGATGGCCGCGGTCGAGGTGCTGCCCACCACCTTCGAGCCCCCCGCGGACCTCGACCTCGAACGGTTTCGCACCCAGACCCTCTACTTTGGTGCCAACGACACCTCGGCCGAGGTGCGTTTCGCCCCGGCGGTGGCCGCGGTGGTGCGCGAGCGTTTCGCAGATCAAGTGGTCGTCGCGGCCCCGGATGGCTCGGTGACCGTACGGCTCTCCACCTCCAGCCCGGCCTGGCTGGCCCGCTGGGTGCTGCCCTTTGGCACCGACGCCGAGATCATCGGTCCGGCGGAGCAGCGCGAATCCTTGGGTCGGCTTTGCCGGGAAGCGGCGGAGGCGTATCGTCGCGAGCCGTAGCACCTGCCGGCGCGGCTGGGCGCGACTCAATCCCCAGAGAAGCCGTGCAGCTGCTCGATCTCGAAGGTGCCCGGGTCAGCGAAGCCCTCTTCGGCCTCAGCGCTCGGACAGAAACTCTCGCCACCGAGGGGGCGGGCCATCTCTTCAGACTCGCTCAGGCTTTCGTAGGCCTCACCGTTGACCCAAAAAGTAGCGCCACCGGGTGCCACCAGTATCTCGACATCGCCGCGGACCAGCTCCTTTGGTGCGATGATCTCCCTGCGGCTCGGGTCGACGCCGCCGGTGATGATGACGTCGCCGTAACTCTTGAGGCGCTCATAGACCCCGGGGTCCGGGTGTCCGTATTTGTTGTAGCCGGTGGAGAATACCGAGACCATCGGGTGCAGGGTCTGGGCGAAGCAGGCGTTGGTGCTGTGCCGCGAGCCGTGGTGGTTGACCCGATAGACCTCGATGGGGCCGATCGGCT
>JAUUZB010000166.1 GCA_030590185.1 Deltaproteobacteria bacterium | reverse complement strand
GTATCGGCGGCCTGCCCGCGGCCCTCTTCCTGATCGGCTACAACACCGCCACCTACGGCGGTCCGCTGTCGGTCGGCTATGGCCCGATGGACGCCTTCTTCACCGCCAACTTCGCGGTCGCCGACGCACCGCGGATCCTGCTCTTCCTCCTCTACTGGCTGTGCCAGTTCATGGGTCCGATCGTCTTGACGCTCTGGGTCGCCGCCGCCCTGCGACGTCCCTGGCGCTCGCGAGTCGAGCTCGGCCTGGTGCTGTGGCTGGCGAGCTTTGTAGGCTTCTATGTCTTCTACCAGGTCGTGGGCCAACACTGGTCGTTCGTGCGCTTCATCCTGCCGGGTGTGCCGGCCTTGATCCTGTCGGCCCTCCTCTTCCTCCACGCCTGGGGCGAGGATCTGGGTGGTTGGCCGCCGCCGCGGTGGCGCTGGCCCGTGGCCCAGGCGGTGGCGCTCGCCATGGTTGTCTGGTCGACCTGGGCCGCCATCGCGCAGATCGGGGAGACCGACATGCTCGGCATCGTGCGCCGCCAGCGGCTCTACTCCGACGCCGCGGCCTGGATGGCCGAGCGCGTCCCAAAGGGCTCGGCGGTTTACAGCTCGCAGTTGAGCGGCGCCATCGAGTTTCACGCCGAGTACCCGATCGTCTATCTCGACGAGGTCGACGCCGGGGTGCTCGCCGAGCTCAGCCGCGATCTCGGCGAGGATGGACGGGTACTCTACGCCTTGGTCGTCGGCGGGGAAGCCCGGTTCATCAACCGCCAGGTGCCAGGCGCCTGGGTGCAGATCGATCAGCTCGGTGAGACGTCGCTCTGGACGTCGCGACCGACCTTCCCCGGGGCCCCCTGAGCCCGAGGGGCCGGCCGTGGCCGGCGCACCAAAAGGAGGAGCCCGAGCACCAGGCCTACCCCGGTGAAGCCGAGGCCAACAAAAAAAGAGGTGGGTCGATAGGTCAACTCGATCCGGTGCGCACCGGTGGCGACGGGGACAGCCAAGCGCCCTCGGTGGGAGAAGAGCTGCCGATCGGCGGCGCGCCAACCGTCGTCGTAACGCTGGTTGACTACCACGGTGGCCGGTCCCTCGGCCCGCACCCGCAGGCGCAAGCGGTTGGGTGACCAGTCAGCGAAAGCGACCTCGCCGTCGGCACCGACCAGGCTCACCTCGCCGGCATAGGCGGGATCCTCCCGTGGAATAGCCACCGGCGGCTCCCCCTCGGCGATGGGCTCGTAGGCGGAGATGGTGCCAAGATTCAGCAGCAGGGCGGGATAGAGGCCGCCCCAGGCGATCTCGGGCCCCCGGGGGAGATCGGTCCAGCCGTGACGATCGTAGTCGGGGAACGTCCCGATCTGCGCGAAGCTCTCAGGCGACCCGAGCGTCAGGGGCGGGATGGAGAAGGCGCGCCACAGGCTCTGGGCCTGGGCGGTGGCGAGGTCGACGCCGACGAGGGTGAGCACCGTGGCCACCACGGCGCCGGCCAGCCGCGGGCGCCGGGTCCAGCGGGCGAACCAAACCTCGACCGCTTGAAGCCCGAGCCCAACGAAGATCGCCAGGCTGATCATGAAAACAAAACGAAAACGCTCCGCCACCCGCATGGCGGAGAAAACCGGCAGCTGACGCAGCCCCTGCCAGAGACTCAGCGGCGGCCGATCGCCCATGGCCAGCCAGAGGAACACCAGGAGGCAGACAGCCAACACCCAGCGACGGCGCGCGTACCGCGCCAGGCCGATCACCAGCAGCAGGACACCGAGAACACCGATATAGAGGTTGCGCTCGTCCGGGCCCCAGCTCGCGCCCGCCAGGAAGCCCTCCGGCGATAACCAGCCCTCACCCTCACCGGCGGGGAGCAGCAGGGCTTGGGTCAGGCCCAGGAGGCTGTAACCGGAGAGGTCCGCCCGGAGGCGCGGGTACCTCATCATCAAGGCCACGCTCGGGATGAGCTTGACCCCGGCCAGGCAAGCGGCGGTCACCGCGGTGAAGATGAGGCGCTTGGCCACCGCCAGGGAGTCTCGACCACGGGCCCTGGCCTCGAGGGAGGCAAAGACCAACAGCCACAGGCCGACGATCGGCACCAGATGGGCGCCCCCGCCCAGGAACATCAGGGCGAAGCCGAGGACGGTCACCAGGATCAGCCGGCGGTCAACGAAGGACCGCAGGTAGGAATCCACGACCCACGGGATCAACGCGACAACCAGAAAGGTGCTCATCCCGCCGCCGAGGGGAGAAACGAACAGACCGCCGAGCCCGTAGACGAAGGCGGCCATCACCGCTGGGGCGCGCGTCAATCCCAGCCCCGACGCCAGGCGATAGGTACCGAATAGAATGCAGAGGCTATGCGCCAGAATCTCGAGCTTGACGCCCACCGGCACGCCGAAGAGCAGGACGAAGATGAAGCTGGGATAGAGGAACCGCGATTGCGGGTTGGCCAACAGGGGCAGGCCGCCGCGGTGGTAGGGATTCCACAGCGGGAACTGATGATGGTCCAACAGCGTGAGGCGCGGCACCGCCTGATAGAACAGATGCTGGTCCCAATCCTGTACCCCCCAGTTGGTGAGCTGCACCCACAGGGTGCTCGTGGCCAGCAGCGCCGCGGCCACCAACACGAGCCAGGGCCACCAACGAATCACGCCCGGCAACACCGTGGGGGCGCCGCCTGTGTTTGGTCCTGCGTCGTTCACGCTCAATGGTACCTCGGGCTCACCGGGCGGGCGGGACCATGGCTCCCGGCAGCTGCGAGGCCACGAAGGGCTCGAGCTCACGGGCCATCAGCGCGTGCCCGGCCGCGGTCCAGTGGATGTCGGCGTCGAAGTAGAGCGGCTCGCGGCCGGAGGCCTCCCGAAAGGCCGCAAAGACGTTCTGCAACGGCACGCCGTTGTCCGCGGCGAAGGTCGCGATGCGCTCCTCGCTACGCCCCGAGAGCTCGTACTGTTCCGGCACGAACTCGCGGATGGCGAACCGACATTCCCGCTCGTTGACCTGGTGGGCCCAGGGGTAGACCGTCAACAGCAAGGGCAGGGAGCGGCTGTCACAGTACTCGCGGATCCAGGTCAGGCTCTGGAACAGGTGTGACCAGGCTTGGTCGAACTTGGCCTGTTCGACGTTCAACGTGTGCTCGACCACCTCCGGCGCGGCGAGGGCTATCATGGCGAAGCCGTGCGGTGGCGGCTCAATATATCCGCGATAGAATGCAGCGAGGTAATAGAAATTGAGATAGATGAACCGCTGGCGGTCGTTGAGACGCGAGACGTGATCCTCCCCGTCAGTGCCGGCGGTGTTGAGCCTCCGGGGCCATCGCCGCTCGTCGAATTCAATGAGGCCGTGGGAGCCTTGGTCCTGGAGCAGATCCGACATGTCGATGTTGACCACGACCATGTTCGGCTCGATGGCGTCGTGCAGGTGGCGCAGCTGCAGGAACTCGAGCAGGGGAGAGAAGCTATCCACGCCGGCGTTGATCACCTCGTAGCGCTCGTGGGGAAGCTCAGCGACGCGGCGGTTGAGGCGCGCCTCCAACCGCGCGCTAAACGTCTCGTCCTCAGCGACGCCCTTGCCCATGGTGAAGGAGTCGCCGAGCATCAAAATTCGATACACGCCCGGGGGGCGGGGGATTTCGATCTCCGGTCCGCGGATGCCGAGGGAGTTGGCCCGGATCTCACACAGAAAGGCCGGGCTGCGCACCAGGGTAGTGGAGCTCGGCACCAGGTGGTGGTCGTAGATGGGATGGCGCTCGGTGTAGCTAACGATCTCACCGACCAAGAGGCGCTGCAGGCCGTGGTCGATCAGGACCACCAACGCCGCGACCGCGACGCCGTAGAAGACTACGAAGCCCAGGGACTTGAGCCAGTTTCTCGCCATGGGTTTGAACCCGTCCTCCGCCGGATCCCAGGATCATACCGACGGGTGCCGCGCCGGACAACCTGGGGTCGTTGGTGTACGAGCGATATATGTGAGAGCAACGATCCCAATGACCGAGCCAGGGTGCGATACCACCTCTGATGGGCCCGAGGTCAGCCCGGCGTGGGGTGCCCGCCGGCTGGCTCCGTATTGGCCACTGGCCGTCTGCTTGCTCTCCCCGCTGGTCCTCTTTCCCTGGGACTTCCTCGCCGCCGGGATGCTTGACGGCGGCGACGACGCCAATGCCAACTTGCCGCTCCTCTACCACTCGGCACGCAAATTCCTGGAGCTCGATATCCTGTGGGCGCCGGAGCTGTGGCTCGGCGGGCCGCTGTTGGCGGAGCCCGAGTATGCCACGCTCTACCCGGTCCGCTTGCTGTTGGTGGTGCTACCGCCGGTGCTCGGCTTCACCATCTATCAGCTGCTGCACTACGTTCTCGCCCAGGCCTTCGCGTACGTCTATTTGCGCGAGCTGCGCCTGCGTAAGCTCGCCGCGCTGTTCGGCGCCTTGGCCTACGGCTACTGCGGGTTCATGCTCGGCCACCGTGGGCACACCATGTACTTGGTCGCCGGGGCCTGGACGCCGCTGTTTCTCTTCTTCGTGCACCGCGCCGGTCGCACGCCGAGTCGTCGCAACATCACCGGCGCCTGCCTGAGCTTTCTGCCCCTGCCCTTTGCCGGCGCTTTTCAGCTCGCCCTCTACCTAGCGGCCATGACCCTCGTGCTGTCCGGCGCCCTGTCGGTGTTCACCAGACGGTGGCGCCCCCTGTTGACCGCGGTTCTGGTGCTGACGCCCTGTTGGCTGCTCGCCGCCATACAGATCTTCCCCAGCCTCGAGTTGGCGGGCGAGCTCGACATGGGTCAGCGCGCCGACTTCGTGTTTAGCACCGCGATGTCCTGGAACCCGGCGCTGCTGAGCGAGCTCTTTTTGCCCAACGACATTGGGGCGGAGCACTACAGCCGAATCGGTGCGGTCGCCTTGGCGGCGGCCATCGCCGGCGCCATCTCCCGGCGCCGCAACCCGGTCGCCAAGGCGTGGTTGGTGGTCGCGGTGGTGGCCATCCTGTTGATGCTCGGACGGCACCTGGAACCGTTGGCTCGGCTCCTCCACGCCATCCCCGTGGTCAACACCTTCCGCGGTCCCGTCCGTCACAACTACGAGCTAGGAGTCGCCGCGGCGTTCCTGGCCGCCTTTGGCCTCGACGGCGTCATCCGGCATGGCCGTTTGATTCCCCAGCGCTGGGGCGTCTGGGCCTTTGGCTTGGCCCTGCTGGTGATCGGCAGCGTCTGGGCGGGTCAACAAAACGTCCTCGGCCCGCGAGAACGCTGGGTGAGGCTCTGGCACGCCGACGTCGAGCCCCGGGTGGTCTTGTTCGCCGTGGCCTGGATGGGCGCCTGGTTGATCCTCGCCAACCTCCCCTGGCGTCGGACCATGCGTTGGCGGGTGATCGCCATCCTCGTGGCCCTCGTGGTCGAGGGCGCCCTCGCCACCCACCACCACACGTTCGTGGAGCACAACTGGGACTACCACCGCGACTATGAGCGCGCCATGCGGTTGGACACCGGGGGAGGTTTCACCCGCGTGCTCGGGGCCGTCGACGCACTCAAGCCCGGCACCGCCATCGAGCTGTCCGCCCTCAACGGCAACACCGTCTTGCTCCACCCCGGAATGCAACGGCTCGGCGGCTACTCCTCTGCGGCGCCGCTCGACGCCAAGACCGTGCTCGGGCTCAACATGCACGGCTTCCCCAGGGACTTGGATGACTTGCGCTTCTCGCGCTTGCCATCGATATTTGGCGTTACGCACCTAATCCTGCCGCGTCACACCTGTGATGCACCCGCCATCACGGTCGGCGTCGATGAGAAGTGCATTGCTCGAGCGGGCGTCGATCCCACGCCGAGGCAGGCTCGCCGGTGCCGGGTCGACCTGAGTCCCGGCGCCGCCGTGCTGTATCTCGATGTGGCCAGTCGGGCCGAGGCCGACGGAGCCCGCCTGACGGTGACCTTCATGGGGCCGCGCCGGAACGGGGGCTACGGCTACGAAGAGATCACCAGACAGCAGATCGATCCCAAGGCCAGGCGCCGCTTCCGCGCCATCCCCCTCGAGGGCATCGTCCGGGACAGCCGGGAGATGATCGTGGCCCTGGGCAATACCGAGACCGTGCCGGTGTGGATCGAGGACCTCTCTTTGGTCGGCTTCCATGAGCCGTTGGCGGAGCTGACCCCACAGCACGTCGACGGGATGGCACGCGCCACGGTTTCCCCCGCCGGGATCCGGCTCACACCGAACGGTGGCTACGCCGAGGCCAATGTCGAGTTTGACTGGCCCACGCAGGAGATCAGCGACCAGGGCTTGCTGATGGAGATTGTCGTTCGCGGGGCCGTACCGGCGAGCGAGGCCCTGGTGTTCGACCTCTATGGTGGCCCGTCCTTTGACCCCGACGACGCCCAGCTCATCATTCCGGCTGCGCAGCTCACCGGGGAGGCGAGGGTGATCCGCCGCCGGCTGGCGGTGACGGGGGCGCCGAAGCGGTGCGTGTTGAGGGTGTTTCTCTTTGGGCAGGGTGAGGTCGTGGTCGAGTCGGCTCGGCTCCTCGGGGCATCCTTTCGGGAACCGCTGTTGAAAGAGGACGCCACCTGGCGGTGGTTCACGGACAGCTCCTGGGCCGGCGAAGAGCTGCGCCTCGCGCCCGGTGGCATCGCGGAGCTCGACACCTTCGTGCCGGTTTGGCCCCTCACCCTGCGCGCCGTCCTGGCCAGCGGCGAGCCAAGCTCGTTTGCCGTTGGCCTCTCGCCGCACACGCGACCACGCGGCGAGCGGCCGTGGCGATCGCGGTGGATCGTTCCGGCCGAGGCCTTGGCCGAGACCGGCACCTTTTCGCGCACGGTGTTGGTCGGGTCATCCCTGCGCGAGGTCCAACTCACCCTGAAGCCCGCCGGAGCGGCACTGCCGCCCTTAGCGAGCCTCGAGCTCGAGGCCGGGTGCGCCGGGTACGCCTACACGCCGGTCGCCGAGATGGCGGCGGGCTTGGCGCTCTATGAGAACGCCGATGCCCTACCCCGCGCCTATACCGTCGCTAGGACCATCGGGGTCACGGACCTGGCCACCGCCCGGTTGCGGCTGTTGCACCATCCCGATTTCGTGCCGGGGGAGGTTGCCCTCGTGCAAGGCCAGGAGGGCAGCCGAGAGCTGGGAAAAGGGCGGGTGCACCTCTCCCGGTTCACCTCGAGCGAGGTCGAAATCGAGGTCGAGGCACCGCCCGAGGGGACGCTCCTGGTGATCAATGATCGCTTCCACCCGGGCTGGGACGCCACCCTCAACGGCGAGCCTACACCGATCCTGCGCGTCAATGGCCTGGTGCGGGGCATCGAGCTCCCCCCGGGCATGCACCGGGTACGGCTCAACTACGCCATTCCGCGCAGCGTTTGGCTCGGGTTGTTGGCCATG
>JAUUZB010001066.1 GCA_030590185.1 Deltaproteobacteria bacterium | reverse complement strand
CGCTCGGTGTGGCGGCGGCCCCAGTTGTGACCCTGCATGCCGCCAGCCGTCGATCTCGATGACCTCGCGCTCGCCTGCTTGCCCTGGCGCGGGACGGATCTCCACCGTGCCGGTCACCTCCGCACACGGGTGGGGGCTGACGATCTTGGTGCCGGCGAGCCGGCTGCGGTACAGCCAGTCGGCTGGAAAGTGGCGGTAGGGCCCGAGCTCGTCGGTCAGCCGGAGGTCCCAGGAGATGGAGAGATCGTCGCCGGTCACCACGCCCTTGGTATGGGCCCCGCCCACCCCGTCCTCGGCCACGCAGGAGCCGATCGCCACCCCGCCGCGGGAGCGATCGACGTTCACCTCGTCGAGGTCCCAGCGGTTCTTGGCCGCCCGGTGGACCCCCTTCTCGGCGTCGAAGAGGATGGCCCAGGTTTCCCCACAGCGCTCCCGGGCGCCGCCGAACAGGGTCAGGCGCACCCACAGGGCCCGCTGCCGCCCGGGGTCGTTCGCCTTGAAGAAGAAGCTCTCGACGTGGTCGTCTTGGCCGAGGGGATCGAACACCGGCCGGTTGTGCCAGTCGGTCTGAGATGCGAAGGGGAGCTCCACGGCTCGACCAATCCATGCGGCGGAGCGGAGGTCAAGACCGCTCAGCCTGGAATTAGCTCGAGCCCGGTGCGGGTGGTAGGCTCAACCAAACCGATGCCGCAGAGATTCGGCCGTTTCTGGCTGCACGAAAAAATCGGCCATGGTGGGATGGCCGAGATATTCCGCGCCTCCGTGGGGCCGGACCCCGATACGTTTAGTGTCGAGGTGGCGGTCAAGAGGCTGCACGCCAAGCTTTGTGCGGACAAGTCTCAGGTCGACATGTTCCTGACCGAGGCGGACGTCACCAAGTTCTTCGACCACCCCAATCTGCTCCACGTCTACGAGGCCGGCTTCATCGAAGAGGTCCCGTATATCGCCATGGACTACGTCTGGGGCATCGACCTGAGCCGCTTGATGGACCTGCTGCGCCGCCGCCGCGGGCGATTCCCCGCCGACTTGGCGGTCTACACCGCCATGCAGATGTTGCGCGGCGTAGACTACATCCACCGCGCCAAGTCCCCGGGGGGCGAGGCGATGGAGATGGTGCACCGCGACATCACCCCCTCGAACCTGTTCATCACCTTTGCCGGGGAGGTGAAGATTGGCGATTTTGGCATCGCCCGGGTCAAGTTCATCGAGTCGACCGAGGACCCCACCGAGGTCCAGGGTAAGCCGGCGTACCTTCCGCCCGAGGTGCTCGACGGCGCCACCGTCAGCCAGCGCGACGACCTGTGGGGCGTGGCGGTTTGTCTCTACGAGATGCTCACCGGCCAGCCGATATACGGCGACGTCGATCCGGAGGACATTCGGCTCGGCAACGTCCGACCCAAGGTCCAGCCGATCCACCGCGTCAACCCGGACATCGACGAGAATCTCTCTGCCCTGCTGGCCCGGGCCCTGAGCCCCAAACCAAAGAAGCGCATCTCGACTGCGGCCGGCTTTTACCGCGAGCTCAAGCGCTACCTGACGGCGATTGGGATCCAGGTGGGCAACGAGGCCCTCGCCGGGTTCGTGCGCGGGGCCACCGGCATCACCATGCCGGTGTCGAGCACCGCCGAGCCGGCGTCGACCGCCTTTGAGGTCGCCGGCTACACCTCGCCGGTCGGCCCCTCTCTCACCCAACGTTTTGAGGTCCGTCGTCGCAGGCGCCTGCGCTTGCCGATCGGTATCGGTCTCGCAGCCCTCGCGGCGGCGGTCGGTCTGTTCCTCTACCTGCGGTGAGCTGAGCCGAGCAGGTTGACGAAGTTGACCACCTGCGCGGCGCCGTTACGGTCCGCGATGAATTCGATGCGTCGACCGAGGGAGATGAAGTCGGCCTGCTCGAGGGCGGCTCCGAGATCTTCCTCCACCAGGATCAACGGCCGGCGATCGGCGTCCCGTTGGATAGCCACCGCGTCGTGGGCCAGAGTGACGGCCGCGGTCTCGCGACTGGTGGCGAGCTGTACGGTAGGCACCAGCCGGGCCACGTCGCAGTAACCCTCGAAGTTGAGCCCGGGCGCTGACAGCTCCACGAGGGAGAAGCCGAGGGGCCCGCCCACGCCGACCGCGATCCGCACCCGCCGGCGGCGCTCGAGTCCGAGCGAGCGGTAGTAGTGGTTGACGCTATTGAGGTTGAGGTTGCCCCGATCCAGGGCGAGGGCACCGCGCTCCAGGGGCGAGAAACGCCGGTTCATCTTGGTCTCGATCCAATCGAGGTCCATGGGCTCGGCGTCGTGGAGGTCCTCCGGCAGGCTCACCGGCGGCCGGTAGCGCGCGCCGGTGGTGTAGAGCGCCCACTCCCGCCACTGCAGGGTGTCGCTGCCCGGCGCGATCTCCCGCAGGCGCTCGAGTCCGCTGCTCTGCTCCGGGTCGAGCAGCGCGTGCAGGTAGAGAAAACTCTGGTGCTGCATGGCCGCGCCGATGGCCGGCACGATCAACTGGTCCGGCGTCAAGCGGGAGCTGGACAGCAAACCGACGTGTTGCAGGCTCCAGGCGAACGGGTAGGTGCGCAGAAACTCGGCGGTGCCCTGCACTTCGTCCTCGGCGCCACCGATCACTTGCACCAAGATCTCGCTGCCGCGCAGCAACAGGGTGCGACGGCTCGCTTCGATGGCGCTGATTTTTTGGGTGGGGGAGAGCAGCCCGGTCTGTTGGTAGAGGCGCCAGAGGTGGACCAGGTCTTCGGAGGTGGCGTGGCGGACGCTCGGGTTGACTCGCCCGTCGATGTAGGCCGACAGCAGGCGCTCAT
>JAUUZB010001063.1 GCA_030590185.1 Deltaproteobacteria bacterium | reverse complement strand
TGGTCCGCGGGGATGACCGCGCCGACCAGGAAGCCGAGCAGGGCGCCGGTGCCGCCGGCGGAGCTGATCCAGGCGAAGCGCAGGGGCTCGAGATCGACGAGCTTGCTGATCCCGAAGGACATGGCCGCCAGGCCCAGGTCGGTGAACAGGGCGGTGTAGCCGGCGCCCTGCTTGAGGGTTTCGTCCATGCCGACCAGGTCGGGGTCGTTGAGCGCCACGGCTAGACAGACGCCCATCCACATCCCCCAGGCGCTGCTGGCGGCGAGCATCCAGACGTCGGTGGGGTCGAGGTCGACGTAGGGGCCGAGATACATACCGGCGAGCCCGCCGGCGGCGGAGCCGAGCAATATCGCGCCGGCCATCTCCTGGGGACCCGCCTCGTCGTTGAGCAGCAGCTCGAGGCCGACGCCCTGGTAGACGCCGTAGAGGCCGGAGAGCAGGCCGAGGGCCGCGTCGCCACCGTCGTACTCCGTGTAGGGAGAGGCGACGGCGACGGCGGCGGTGCCGACCAGGCCAGCGCCGATCATCGATCCGACCCAGACGCGCTGGTCGCGGCTCGCCACCAACCCGATGCCGGCGCCGAGGGTGCTCGACAGAGCGGAGCCGAGCATCACCTCACTGACGTCAGCGTACTCGAGCTCGTGGAACTGACTGGCGAGGCCGCCGCCCACCAGGCCGAGCCCGACGCCGGCGAGGCCGCCAGCGGCCATGTCTTGATGGCGGAAGCCCGGAGCGTCGAATTGGCCGTTGGAGGCGTTCCACAGCACCGGCGCCCAGGCGCCAAGCCAGCCGCCGAGCAGCGCGCCGTGCAGGGTGAGCAGGCGATCCGGACCGTCGAAGTTGGTCGTCTTGGCGGCCAGCAGGCCGAGGGTGGTGAAGCCAATGCTGGTGGCCTCGATCATGGCGCAGATCTCCGGTCCCTCGAGTTGGAACAGGGTGCCGAAACCCAGGCCGATGCTGCCGCCGATGCCGCTGGTCATGCCGAGCTCGAGGAGGTCGAGGGGCTCGAGCTCGAGGCGCTGCGACAGGAGCATGCCCCCGATGGTGCCGATGCCGGCGCCAAAGGCTACGCCGCCGGCCACGCTGATGGCGTCCAGGGCGGGGTCGCGGTCGAGGATACCGGCGAGCAGACCACCGTGGACCGCGCCGAGGCCGGTCATCACCGCCACCAGACCCTGATTGTTCTGGGTATACTCGGTATATGGGCTGACCGCGAGGCCGGCAGCCAAAGCGGCGGTGCCGAGTCCGGCCATCAGGCCAAAGGTCAGCTCGGAGTCGGCCTCGAAGAGCAGGCCGGCGCCGCCGCCGATCAGGTTGCCGGCGGCCATGAACAGCGAGGATTCGATCAGGTCATCGTCATCGAGGGTGAGGAAGTGGGAGGTGGCGAAGCTGAGTCCCAGACCGCTGCCGAGACCGAGCAGGGCGCCGCCCACCAGGCTGTCGGTGTCGTTGGAAGATGACCTGTCGTTGCTAGCCACGGCCGCGCCGAGCCAGAGGCCATTCCAGGCGCCCCAGGCGCTACCGGCCATCAATTGCGGGGCGACCGCACGCAGACCCTTGCCGGTGCCGATGGCATCGCCGAAGGGGCTCGCGGCCAGACCGGCGATCAAACCGGCGGTGCCGACCGCCGCGACCAGGCCCGTGGTCATGGTTCCCTCAGCGTCGGCGAGCAGACCGCTGCCGCCGCCGATGGCGTTGCCCGCGGCCATCATCAGGGAGGCGGCGATCAGAGCGTCGTCGCTGGGGGTGACGAACTGGGAAGCGGTCATGCCCAAGGCCAAGCCGCTGCCGAGGCCGAGCAGGGCGCCGCCCGGGATCCGCTTCTCGAGTGCGTCGTCGCCCACGGCCGCGCCGAGCCAAGCACCACTCCACGCGCCCCAGGCGCCACCGGCGGTGAGTAGCGGGGCGGCCCGGTCGTAGTCGGTCAGGTGGCCGAGGCCCGCGCCGAGCCCGAGGCCAGCGAGGCTGCCGATCTCCATCGCGCCGGCGGGTCCCTGCCAGTCGAGGTTGGCCAGCAGGCCGGCGCCGCCACCGATCATGGAGCCGATGGCGGTGGCGCTGACCATCTCGAGGTTGTCTTCGGCGTCGAGCTCGAGCCAATGGCTCAGGCCGTAGCCGACAAAGGTCCCGAGGCCGGCGCCCGCCATGGCGCTGCCGAGGGCCGCTTTTCCACCCGGCTCGCCGAGGGCGGTGGGAGCAAAGACGCCGTGCCACGCACCGAGGCCGGCGGTCGAGGTCATGAGCAGGAGGTCGTCGTTCGTGAGCTCGGATATTTGCCCGATGCCGAGTCCTAGTCCGTAACCGCCGAGGGCGGTGGCGACCTGCCAGGCGGCTGCCTCTCCGGGGGAGCCCGGCACACCGATCAGGTCGAAGCCGCTGGCCGCGACCGCGCCGGCGGTGGCCAAGACGCTCGCCTCCAGGGTGATCCTGCGATCGAGCTCAAAGCCCTGGGCCATGGCGCCTGCGCCGAGGAAACCGAGGGCGATACCGGCCGCACCGGCGCTCGCGATGTGGGGCGCCGCGGCCTCAGCGCCGTGGATGGCGCGCGCCAGCAGGCCGCCAGTCCAGGCGCCGACGCCGGCGCTCGCGGTCATGAAGATCAGATCATCCTGGGTGAACTCGGTGTAGGGAGCGAGTCCGAGTCCGAGGCCCATGCCCGTGAGCCAGCCGATGTCGGCACCGGCGACCAAGTGGCGGCCCTCGGCGTTCGGTAACGAGCCGCTGATCCCCAGGCCGGCGATCGCGCCGAGGCCGCTCATCGCTGCTAGCTCGTAGATGTCCTCGAGCTCCGTCGGCCGCAGTTGGCT
>JAUUZB010000921.1 GCA_030590185.1 Deltaproteobacteria bacterium | reverse complement strand
GCCGATCGCCAAAAAGGTCGCGGTGGTGGGGGCTGGGCCGGCCGGGCTCGCGGCTGCGGCGCGGCTCGCGGAGTATGGCTACGGGGTGACCCTGTTCGAGGCTCGGGCCAAGGCGGGTGGCATGCTGCGCTACGGCGTGCCCGAGGCTCGACTCTCCGATGAGATGCTCGACGCCGACCTCAATGAGATCCTCGCCCTCGGCGTGAAGCTCGAGGTAGGCAAGCCCATCGTCAGTGAGAACGGCGTGCAGAAGCTGATCGACGAGGGCTTCGACGCGGTCTTCGTGGCCCCTGGGTTGTGGAAACCCTACAAACTCAATATCCCCGGCGCCGACTTCGCAGGGGTCACCACGGCGGCCGAGCTCCTCGAGCAGGCGCGGGTGGCGCCGGATGAGATCGAGAAGCTGGTCAGCGGCCAAAATGTCGCCATCATCGGCGGCGGCTCCGTGGCCATGGACGTCGCCACCACGGCCAAGCGTTACGGCGCGGCGCGGATCTACGCCATTGCCCTCGAGGGTATGACCGAGTTGCCGGCCATGCCGGAGGAGCTCGACGAAGCGCGGGCCATTGGCCTCGCCATCAAGCCGCAATGCCAGGTCACCGCCATCCTCGGCGAGGGCAAGAAAGTCACTGGCCTCGAGGGGCACGAGACCGAATGGGTCGAGCCGGGAAAGCTAGTGCCATCCAACGCCCGCACCATCGAGGGTACGAGCTTCACGCTCAAGGTCGGCGTGGTGGTCCAGGCGATCGGCCAGGGAGCCACCGAGGCAGTCGGCGGCATCGTTGCTGCGGCCACCACGGACCGCGGCCTGCTCGAAGCCGATGAGAAGAACGGCGCCACCGTGGTGAAGCACGTCTTCGCCGGGGGCGACATCGTGCGCGGTGCCGGCACGGTGGTCGAAGCGGTCGGAGACGGCAAGCGCGCCGCCCAGGCTATCCACGCTGAGCTCTCCGGAAAGGGGGCCTGACATGAAGAAGCGGCCGAGTCTCGAAGTCGACTTCTGCGGGGTGAAGTTCCCCAACCCGTTCTGTCTCTCCTCCTCACCGGTGGGCAACACCTACGACATGTGCGCCCGCTCTTTTGACATGGGCTGGGGCGGCGTCGTCTACAAGACGATCGGCCTCGACTACGAGGTCAAGATCACGCACCCCTCACCGCGGCTCAACCCCTTGAACCGCGAGGGCCAACGAGTGGTCGGCCTGCAGAACGTGGAGCAAATCTCGGATCGGCCCACCGACGCGAACTTCGTCGACCTGGCCAAGCTCAAGAAGGACTACCCCAACAAGGCGGTGATATCGAGCGTCATGGGCCTGACCCACGCCAACGACTGGGCGGAGTTGGCCAAGCGCTCGGAGGATGCCGGCGCCGACATGATCGAGTGCAACTTCTCCTGTCCGCAGATGACGGTGGAGGGCACCGGCCACAAGGCGGGCCAAGACACCGCGGTGGTGGAAAAGCTCACCGAGATCACCAAGAGCAATTGTTCGATCCCGGTGATGGCCAAGATGACGCCCAACGTCGCCGACATGCTGCCCCTGGCGATCGCCGCCCAGAACGGCGGCGCCGACGCGATCAGCGCCATCAACACCGTCAAGGCGATCAGCGCCGTCGACCTCGACCGCGCCGTACCGCTGCCATCCATCGGCGGCCGCTCCTCATCGAGCGGCTTCTCAGGCACCGCCGTCAAGCCGATCGGGCTGCGCTTCATCTCCGACATGGCCAAGGATGAACGGCTGACCGTGCCGCTGTCCGGCATGGGCGGGATCTACACCTGGATCGATTGCGTTGAGTACCTGCTGCTCGGCGCCACTACCCTGCAGGTGACCACCGCCATCCTCCAGTACGGCTACCGCATCGTCGACGACATGATCGAGGGCGTCGAGGACTACCTGATCGACCACGGCCACGATTCGATCCACGACTTCATCGGCAAGGCGGCCGAGAACGTGGTCGACCCGTCGGAGCTCAGCCACGAGCAGCAGGCTATCTCGGTGATCGATCACGACAAGTGCGTCGGCTGCGGGCAGTGCATGTTGACCTGCCGCGACGGCGCCGCCGAGGCGATCAGCATGAATGCTGAGCGCCGGCCGGTGGTCGACGAGGAGCTCTGCTTCGGCTGCTTGATGTGCAAGCACATCTGCCCGGCGGAGAACGCCATCTCCTACAAGATCGTCCCGCACCACGGTCCGGGTATCTAGGCTCGGGCCCCCGGGCCCCTCACGCCAGCCAGTTCACCAGCAGGCCAACCACCACCGACGCGGCGTTCATCGCCGCCGATGCGGCGAGCCCGCGCCAGACGGTCTCGGTGGGAACCGCGAGCCACAACACCAGGGCTTCCACGGCCACGATCCCCAGCTCACAGACCACCACATAGGTCCAGTAGTCGGTGAACAGAGCTGGCATCACGAACCACAACAACGGGTGGGTCATCGCCGAGGCGGCCGTCGCCGCGCCCAGAATCCGCCAGTCCTTCACCGGCGGCCCGCGCAGCAGCAGCCAACAGACCGGCAGCTCCACTCCCACGGTCAGGATGAAAGCGGAGAGCCAATCAACGAAGGTGAACTGCAGCGTCACGTTGAAGAGGCCGCGGGGAGCGGCCCTAGCGCAGGCGGCGGCGGCGCAGGCCGGCGAGCAACAGGCCGAGCGTCGCCAACCCAGCGATCCCGGTCAGCGAGGAGAACAGGCCCCGTTGGGTGCCGGCACAGGCACCGGCGCTGTCCGGCACGAGGATGTCGCGCGGCGGACCGTCACACCAGATCTCGGACCACGCATCGCCGGAGGAATCGCCGGTGCAAGCGTAGACAAAACCCGTACCTTCGTACTCGCTGGCGCAGGGATTGGATTCCGAGGCGAGGCAGCTCAGACAGCTGGTGCCTGGTTGCTCGAGGTCGGTGACCGAGCAACTGTCATAGGAGCTACCGCCGCAGCCGGTCGGAACCGGGGCCACGTCGGCGCGGGCAGCCAAGGGCACGAAGAGCGAGACCGCGCCGACAGCGACGGCGATCGAGAAGTTGGTCACGGATGAAGTCATGTTGGGTCAGCCCCCTAGCGCCGCGCTCGAGACGGTATCGGCCAACCAACTAGAACGCCGATCGGTTTGGAGATCTAGTGAAATCGATCTTGGCATCTTGGTGGGTTGCAGAGTTGCGTACCTCAATCCTCCCCCGCCTCCGCCCCCGCCCGCT
>JAUUZB010000770.1 GCA_030590185.1 Deltaproteobacteria bacterium | reverse complement strand
TGGCACATAGGTGCCCAGCAGCTCGTCACCGTTGCCGTTGCCGTTACTGCCACCGGCGCCGTCACCGTCACCGCCACCGTCACCGCCACCGCCCACCCGCACCACATCGTGCAGCTCCGTCAGAATCGTCGGTGCACCCACCACCGCCGTCGCCTGCAACTGAAAATGCAGATGGGGCACCCAGGACCGCCCCGAGTTCCCGCACAACGCCAGCCTCTCCCCTTGGGCCACCCGCTGCCCCTCGCGCACGTCAAAAGAACCAGGCGCGAGGTGGGCGAGCACCGAATAGAGCCCAGGCCCATGAAAGAGCACGACAGCATTGCCCCAATTGTCATGCAGGTTGGGCGCATCGATCGGGTTATCAGCCACCCCATCGACAATCTCGACCACGGTGCCGTCGGCCGGAGCGAGCACCGGCAACCGATGACAAAGATAGTCTCGCGCCTCCTTGCCGCGGCCACGATGTCGACTGCCACTCGAATCGGCCACCTCGAAGTCGAGCCCATGGCGCCAGGCGCCCTTGTGGGTGTGGGGACCATCGGCGCCCTGGGTACAAGTCCAGGCGCCCAAGAACGGCGCCGCGAAACGCACCGCGTAGTGCGAGCCAAAACGAGCCACCCGGGTGCGAAGGAATGCGAGGTTCTCCTCCGGCGAGCCGAGCATAAAATCGACCGCCTTCGGGTGGGCATCACGGATGCGCTGGCGCATGGCGTACAACAACAAGAGAACCGTGACGTTGAACGGCAGGATCAACAGCGGCAACCCGCCGCGGGCCAACAACGGTAACGCGCCCGCGGTGACCAAACCGGAGACCAACGCACCGAGCAGCGCCAAGCCGACGGCGGAGAGACTGGGCACGAACCAAACACCGCCGAGGGCGATGGCGGTGAGGATGGCGTTGTAGCCGAGGACCACCTTGGTTAGGGGCCCAATGCTCACCCCTGCCGCGGCGAACAGGCCGTAGGCGAGCCCAAAACCGAGCACCGCGAGCAGCGCCGCGATGCGACTGTGCAGCAACAGGATGGCGAACAGCAGCAGGCCGACGTCGAGCCGCGGAAGAAAGAAGATCGCCCCGAGGCTCTCGAGAAAATGTAGCACCGGCAGCGGTAGATCGAAGTTGACGAAGCTCTGCGCCGCGAGAGCGTCCAGGTTCAGGCCGAGGACCGGCGCGGCTCCGAGCACCAGATAGAAGACCATCAGAAATGGCAGGGTCAGCGGCGGCAGGTTAAAGGCGCCCCACAGGGCTGAATGAAAAGCGGCGGTCACCGGCACACTGGTCAATACCGCGATCACGAGCAGGGAGATGCCGACCGGGGTGGCCGGCAGCAGGGCCGCGCCACCGAGCCCGACCAACAGGGCCGGGTAGCCGTACAGCCCGTCACGGACGAAGTCGTGGCTAAACCCGAGCAACAGGGCAAAGCCGATCGCCACCAGGGTGGAGAGGCCACCGATGATCCCAATCCACGGGTCGAGCAGGGTCGCTACAAACAGCGCCGCGCCCAGGGGCCGGGTACCCCGGAAGAAGATCTGCCCGTAGGCCGCGAAAAAAGCATCGGCCCAGAGCGCCGGCCAGCGGCTGCTCAGGTCAACCATGGTGGCACCCGCTCGGGCCCGACGACGGTCTCGAGGTCCTCGCGCTCTCTAATCAGGGCGTGACTACCATCGGCCCGCACCATCACCACCGCCGGTCGATAGGTGATGAACTGCATCCATTGGGTGACGTTGTAGGCGCCGGTGTTGCGCAGCACCAAGCGGTCGCCGACCTCCATCGGCGGAAAGAGCATGGTGTCGCGCATGACGTCGATGTTCATGCACAGCGGTCCATAGATGACCGTCGGCTCCGGCGTGCCGGAGAAGGGCTGGGCCGGCACCACGTCGTGGCGATACCAGAAAGAGGTGAACAGGCTGTTGACCCCGGCGTCGACCACCAGGGCCCGGCGTCCATCGGGCAAACGTTTATTGGCCAGCACGGTGGCGATCAGGCTGCCGGCGTCGTCGACCAGGGCCCGGCCGGTCTCCAGCACCAGGGTTGGTCGCGACTGCGGCGGGTAGTCGAGGGCTCGCAAACCCTCTTCGACCGCCTCGGCGTAGCGGGCGAAGGAGGGCGTCGCCTGTTCGCCGGGTAGGTACTGCGCCTTGAGGGTGTTGGCGGAGGCGAAGCCCCCGCCGATGTCGATGAAGTCGAGGATGACGCCGAAGCGCTCGCGCAGCGTGTTGGCGAAGTGGCTGAGCTTTTCGACCTGTTGCTTGTACGCGTCGGTGTCGAGGATGAAGGTGCCGAGGTGGCAATGCAGCCCGATCAGGTCGAGGTGCCCGCCACTGAGCAAACGCGTGGCCGCGTCGAGGGCTTGGCCCGATTCGAGGTTGAAGCCGAAGCGACTCCAATGGGGCGCCGCATCCACCGCCAGGTTCAGGCGGATCGCGACACCGGGCTTGATGCCCCGTCGCTCAGCAATCTTCTCCGCGGCGCGCAGTTCGTCAAAGTGATCGATGTGGATCAGGCTGCCGCCGTCGATCGCCTTTTCCAGCGCCGGCTCGGGCTTGAATGGCCCGTTGAAGTGAATGCGCTCGGCGGGCACGCCGTTACGGATCGCCTTGTCGTATTCGAATTCCGAGACCACCTCTGCCCAGGCCCCGAGCCGGTGGAAGGTCCGGCAGATGGCGTCGAGGTAGTTTGTTTTGTAGGACCAGGCGATCCGGATCTTTGGATGACGCAGCGAGAAGGCGTCGTGCAGCTCACGGTAACGCGCCTCGATGGTCTTCTCGGAGAAGACAAACAGCGGTGAGCCGTAGCGTTGCACGAGATCGCTGACGCTGGCGCCGTCGATGGCACCGAGCGGGCGCATCGCCTGCACCCGCGAAAACTTGTTCATGATCCCCATTTCATGGCGGATGAGGATCGGGCGTTCGTAGGCTGGTTTGCTCATCGGGAGCCTCCACGGCTGAGCTCGCCATGGGTGGCGAGCTGCTCGAAGTCTGATAGCGAGGCGATCTGGTCCAGGGAGATACGCACGAACATGGTGCCGGCCTCGTAGTCGGTCATGGGCGCCACCGACCGGCCGAGGGCGCGTTGCAAGGCGGCGTAGGGCAGGTTCATGCCGGCACCGGCGCTTAGGTAGACCCAGGCGGGAAACCGTGGATTGACCTCCAACAGGTAATACTCGTCCGCTTCGGTGCGAATGATCTCAACTTCGCATGGACCCCGCCACTTCGACGCCGCGACGAAGCGCTCGGTCATCGCCTGGAGCTCGGGGTTACGAATCGTGATGCCCGACCAGCCCTTGCCCTTGTCGGTGATGGTCATCTTCTTCATCGGCAGAGCGCCGATCAGACCGCCCTCGCCATCACCGAGCGCCACGACGTTGAGCTCCTCCCCAGAGACCGCCCCCTGCACGATCACCGGCAATCCCCAACGCGCCACCACGGCATGAAAGGCCCGCACCGCCTCGTCGACCGAACGGGCGAGGGTGGCGCCGTAGTAGAGGCCCTTGACGTAGAATGGATACGGGATGCGCCGGTGGATGTCGTAGAGGGCGCCGGCCTCGTTGATGACCTCGGTGGGTGGGGTCGGGATTCCAGCCCCGTCGGCGAGCTGTTGCAGGTGGGCCTTGGAGCGCACGTCGAGCTGGT
>JAUUZB010000661.1 GCA_030590185.1 Deltaproteobacteria bacterium | reverse complement strand
GTGGCCGCCGGCGGCGTTCGCCGGGTGGGGCGGGTGGCCGTGGCCGGGTTGATCGGGACCGGCCTGAGCGGCGCGGGGCTGCTGGTCATCGCCGGGATGGGCTCCGAGGGCTTTGGACCGTGGCTGGGGCGATCTCAGCCGTGGGGTTGGGTTGACCTGGGCGCGGCTGCGGGTTTGGCCCTCGCCCTGTTGGTGCCGGTGATCCTCGTCGGGCCGGACTGGCTCCGTTATCAGAAACGGCCCAAGGGGCTCTCCGGCGTGTGGGGGATCGTGGTAGGTGCGCCGTTGCTGGCCCTGACCGGGGCTCTGCTGGCGAGCGCCGCCGACGTGGTGCTCGGTCGGATCGCGGGCCACCCGATCGCCGACGCCGCTGTGTTTGGGCAGTTGGTCGGGGCCGCGGTTGCCGTGGGGCTCGCCATCGCGATGTGGCTCGCCGCCGCGCCGTTGTGCGGCCTCTACGCCCCGGCCCAAGCCCTGGCCGGCCTGCGACCGACCTGGGTCGGATCGCGGGGTGGGGTGCGAATCACCGCCCTTGCGATCGTGCTGGCGGTGCCGCTGATGGCACTCGGGGAGGAGCGCGGGCTGCGTTGGGTTGGCCTGGCCGCGGCGCTGGCGCCGGTCATCGTGATCCTGGCCGTGGATGAGCTGATCGTTCGGCGGCGCCAGCTCTTGCTCGAGGACGCCTATCTGGTCCGCGGCGAGTACGGTCCGATGGCGGGCTTCACCGCCACGGCGCTCGCTGCCCTCGGGGTTGGTTGGGCCTTTCATCCGTGGGCCATGGCCGCCTGGGCGCCCCTGGTGGCTCGGTCGATCGAAACCCTGCGGCCCCTGGCGGGCTCACCGCTGGTCGGGGTCGCGGGACCGGCGGCGGGCGCGTTGATCGCTGGGGCGCTGTACGCCGCAGCGAGCCCCCTCGAACGCCGGATCGGCGGCCGCCTGCAACGGGCGCTGGCCGAACGCCGGGGACGTCGCCGTGCCGCACAGGCCGAAGCGCGCTGGTCCAAGGCCGACGCAAAGAACGCGGAGGAGGCGACGAACCCCCACTTTGTGTACGACGGTGGCGCGGCCGACGGTGCGGACGGCGCCGTAGGGGAGGATGACCGACTTCCGACCCAAGACATGGATCGAGCGGCCGCCGGGGTGGCCGCGGCCCACGCCGCTGCCGACGACGACGCTGATGGGTCCGGCGTGGCCGCGGCCCACGCTGCTGCTGCCGACGACGACGCGGACCGGTCCGGTGACGATGCCCTGGGCCAACAGGTTGGGCCCCCGGGCGTGGCCGGGGCGCAGCCGGATCCCCGACTGGAGGAGCCGGACCCGCTCGCGGACGTGCCGGCCGGCGAGATCGGTGAGGTCTGGGACGACAGTGAGGGCTGGGACGACGGCGAAGGTTGGGACTGAGGGGCGAGCCTCGATTCCCGATCCCGGATCGCGGGAAAATTGGCCACAAACCGTCGTTCCCCCTGGGCAATCGACGCCGCCGACTGGTATGCTGCTCGCTTCGAGTCTCGGACGTACCACGAGCCGCTAATTCGTATGTCGTCCACGAGAGACACCCAAGGCTCGGCGCGGTTCCCCCGCGGGAACCGCCCGGCCGAGCCCCTCATTTCCCAAAAAATATTGACCCTTGGGCGGTGGTGGGATCTCGGGTCCTGATGTAAGATGTTGAAATCAAAGGGGTAGGATTCGGCCCTACAAGTACACCCGTTGTTTTGGTTAACCGTGCGACAGGGGTACCGGGTACGGAAAATTGCGAGCCACCATGCTATCTTTGCCGTACATCTTCAGGGGCCACGAGCTCGAGCCAGCGACGCCCACCGCATCGCGCCGAGCCACACGGGAACACGCCCCGCTCCCGACCAACCGCAGTTTTAAACTTCTCAGTTATAGGGAGATTGATCATGACCAAGATTATCAACACGGGAGTTCCCCAACCTAGCCCGGAGGCATTGAGCAGCAGCGCCGCGCCCGCCGCGGCAAAAGAGCCAGCCGCCGTCCAAGCGCCGGCAACGGGCATTGCGTCCATTCAAGGTGACGATGCCGCGCACGCGCTACGCGTGAGCGCCAAGCAGATCCTGGCGCAGACCGGCCTGAACATCGAGCTCTCTGCTTCGGAGGTAGCCTTCGTCGAGAGCCTGAACAGCAGTCAGCTCGACCAGCTCCAGTCCGTGACCAACGCCTTCTCCGCCACGGTCAATGCCGCCGTGTCGGACTCGGGCGGCGCCACCACCGGCGTCAAGGTGTCGGCCCTCGAGGGTCCGCTCCAGGACCGTTGGTCGGCGTTCGTCTCGGACATGAAGATCAAGGGCGGGGCTACCGACGTCAACGCCCTCGTGCAGTGGGTGCTGCGCGACTCGTACCAGGAGACCACCAAGGATCTCTATTTCTACGCGGAGAAGGTGAAGTTCTACAACAACATCAAGAAGGATATCCGCGCCGAGCTGCAGCGGGCCCGCGATGTATGGGTGGATTACGCCGGCAAGGATGAGACCACCGCGCTCAGCACGCCATTCAAGGCGACACCGCCGGCCACGGAGTTCACCGGCGCGACCGAGGGGACTGCTACGCAGCCCCACGACGACTGCACCACCAAGGCGGAGCTCGAGACCTACATCCAGGAGATGGAGGAGAGCCTCAGCTCGGTGGGTGACGACGCTCAGCTCGCCAACGTCGATCTGCAGAACATGCTGCAGAAGCAGCAGCAGACCATGCAGATGATGTCCAACATCGCCAAGATGCTGCACGACACGGCCATGGCGATCATCCGCAAGATGGGCGGTTGATGCGTCGAGCCCGGGCGTCCGCCCGGGCTCCGGCGACCGGCCGCGGCTTTTCCTTACCGCTCACCACCGGTTTTCGGTTCGGATGAGGTTTATCATGACCAAGATCACCAATCCCGGTGTGACGCAGCTTCCAACCGTGGCGGGCGAGCCCGCGGCGGCGCCGGCTGCCGTATCCCAGGAGCAGGCTCAGCTGCCCAAGATCCTTCCCACTGGCATCACCTCGGTCAAGGGCGATGACGCGGGTCTCAGTGTCGCGGTCAGCGCTGACAAGTTGCTGGCCCAGACCGGGCTCAACGTCAACCTCAGCGTCTCCGATAAGGCGTACATCGAGACCCTGAGCAGCTCCCAGATGGAGAACCTGTCCGGGGTGGCGACCGCCTTCACCGCCACGGTCGGCGCCAACGTCGCTGCCCCCGGCCAAAGCGGAGCCGCCGCGACCACCGGCGTCCAGGTCTCGCCCCTCGAAGGGGCGCTCCAGGACCGCTGGTCCAATTTTGTAACCGACACCAAGGGCCGCGGTGGCCCGGTGGATATCAACGCCCTGGTGCAGTGGGTGCTGCGTGAGTCGTACCAGGAGACCACCAAGGATCTCTATTTCTACGCGGAGAAGGTGAAGTTCTTCAACAACGTGAAGAAGGAGATCCGCGACGAGCTCACCCGGGCCCGCGAGGAGCTCGCCAAGGCCGCCGGCAAGGATGACACCTTCGAGCTCGAGCCGCCGTTCTTCCCGAACCCGCCCAACACGGAGTTCACCGGCGAGACCGAGGTGACCACCGACCCAGAGGTGGCGGCGGCCCAGCAGGCGTTGGCGGCGGCCCAGAGCCAGCTCCAGGCCCAGACCAGCGGTGATGGGGTCCGCATGCTCACCGCGGCGGAGAAGGCGAAGCTCGATCCGCCCGCCATGGGCGACGTATTCGTGACCGTCGATGCCGAGGGCGAGCCGCTCTACCGGATCGATTACCAGGGCACCGAGGTGAAGATCTACGCTCCGCCGGATGAGGCCGGCAAGAGTGAGTTGATCACGCGCATCTGGGGCGACCCGCACGTCGACGAAACGGGCGACGGCAGCGGCGACAATTGGCACTTTGGCAACGACTCCACCTTCGTGCTCCCGGATGGCACCAAGCTCAGCCTCAACACTGAGGAGACCACCCCCGGCAGCGGCATCTTCGTGACCAAGGGCATCGACATCCTGTCCGGGTCCGAGCACGCCC
>JAUUZB010000278.1 GCA_030590185.1 Deltaproteobacteria bacterium | reverse complement strand
GCTGTTCGGTTTTTCTCGCCGGCGACAGCGGCCCGATGCACCTGGCCCGTGCCCTCGGCGTAGCGACCGTGGCGATCTTCGGCTCCACGGATCCCGGGCAGTTCGACTTCACCGGCCATCGCCTGCTCTTCACCGACGTGCCCTGCGCACCCTGCCACTTCTATGGACGCCGCCGCTGTCCACGGGGGCACTTCGACTGCATGCAGGGTCTCGAGATTGACGCGGTGTGGCGCGCGGTGGAGACGTTGCTCCCGGCCGGGCGCGTGGCATGGGTGCTCGGCTGAGCTCGGATGCTGCCTCCTGTCGACACCCACCGTTGCCTACAGTCGACAGGGGGTGCCAGAAAAGATCAATGATATCAACAATGTCAGGTTGGCATCCGAGCTGCATAGGTACGACCTCGACACACGTCGATAATCAATCCTTCGCATCGTGGAGAGACAGATGGGCTGTATTCGGTACGCCTCCCTTGGGTTTGCATTTCTGCTTGGCGCTTGCACCGTCGCCGATCCAGGCAACATCGACCCGCCCGGGTCGGGCAACACCGAAACGATCACGCTCTCGGCGGGGGATGACGGCGCATTCGAATACTGCGACGACTCCGGCGACTGCACGACCCTACCGAACCCGGACGACTGTGCCACGTTGGTGATCGAGATCGACACCGCCACCGGCGATACCTGCGAGACCTGCGAGGACGCAGATGGCACCGCGATCTCGAGCGGCTGCGACGAGACCCAGGTCGAGTGCATGCTGATCACCCTACCGGAGCCGGACTGCGTAGTCTGCGCCTACGTCGGCGGCGCCGTGGTCTATTCGAGTTGCACGGTTACGGAGCCGGACAACTGCGAGCTCTACTACCCGTGGAGCGATGATGCCCTCGCCTGTGAAGTCTGCTTCGACGATGCGGGCAACGTGATCTCCGACGAGTGTCCCGGTGGTTGTGACGACATGGTCTGCCCGGCGATCGCCTGCGCCCCCGGCTTCATCGCCGTGACCCGTCCCGGCGAGTGCTGCTCGATCTGCGTGGTGGACGAGGACTGCGACGACGTGACCTGCGCCGAGGTCGACTACATTCCAGAATGCCCCCCCGGGAGCATCATGGTTCAGGATCCGGTCGACTGCTGCGGCTGGTACTGCGAGCCGGTCGAGTGCCCCCCGGTCGCCGGTTCATCCGGCTCCTCCGGCGCTCCGGACATCGGCGGCTGCGCCACCGACATGGACTGCGGCGGCGACTTCGCCTGCGTCGACGGCATGTGCCTGACCGACGATTGCCCAGCGGGCTTCGCGCGCGAGTGGGACTTCCCGAGCTGCGGCGCCTGCGTGCCGGTCGACGACACCCGCTACTGCTTCTCCGACTTCGAATGCGCCGCCGATGAGATCTGCACGGTCGACGAGGAGTGCCTCTTCCTCGACTGCGGCTGCTACGGCGAGTGTGACGCGGACGGCACCTGCTGGGAGACCTGCACCGACTGCGCCTGCCAGGGGATCTGCCGGCCGAGTGACTGGATCTGCCCGGACCTCGCCCCGCCGGTGGGTGAGTGCGACGGCGGCTTCTGGGACTACCCAGGCCGCGACGAGTACGGCTGCCCGCTGCCGCCAATCTGCATCTGCTACGACGGCGCCTTCGCCCTCGACGGCCTCTGCGTCGACACTTGCGCCAACTACGATTGCCCGGCGGTGGAGATCATCTGCGAGCCCGGTTTCCACACCGAGTTCGGCTATCCCTACTGCTGCGGCATCTGCGTCCCGGACGACGACTGTTGGACCGCCAGCGCCGAACAGTGCTTCGCGGTTGACTGCGCCCCCGGCTACCACTGCGAAGTCGGCCCGGCCTGCGAGCCGCTCTGCCTCCCGGACGACCCGTCCTGCTACGGCGACATGGACTGTGGCCCCGAGGAGTTCTGCTCCACCAGCTGGGGCGACTGCTTTATGCCGCCCGAGTGCGAGCCGGACAGCAGCGGCGATCCGGTCGACTGCGTGACGGTTTGTGCCGGGTACTGTGTGCCGGCGGAGCCGCTCTACTGCTACAGCAGCGAAGACTGCGCCGTGGGCGAGATCTGCACCACCGAGATCGGTGACTGCATGGCGCCCCCCGAGTGCTACGATCCCGACATGCCCTGCCCGGACGTCTGCACCGGCGTGTGCGAGCCTCAGCTCGAGCCGAACGAGTGCGAGCCCGAGGCGTGTGGTCCGCCCCTCGGCATGCCGAACTACGAGTGCGACGACGGTACCATCGGTGGACCGAGCGGCCGTTGCCTGCTCACCGCCGACGGCGCCTGTGGCTGGGAGGTGATCGACTGTCCGTAATCCCGACGGGCCTTTGCCCGCACGCAGGATAGGAGGCCGGTCTCTCGTCCCTTGGGGTGAGAGGCCGGTTTTTCTATGTCAACCGGGTTTACGACACGTCAAGCGGTTTGGCTGTGCTGTGCTGTAGGTGGCTGAAAGGAAAGGGGAAGATTTTGGAACGGTGCTTGCTTCTCTAAGTGGTGAAGGAGCAAGCCCGTGCATCATCGTCATCATTTCGTTGCCGCCTCGATCCTTTGGGCCCTCATCGCGGGTCTCGCCGCGCCCCTCGCCCACGCCCGCGTGCCGAGCACCGGTCCACGGGTGGATGCCGCCCGCGAGAACACCGGGACCACGGTGCGGGCGATGTTCGAGGCCGCCGGGGTTCGCTACCCGGCCCATCATTTCTACATCCGAGTGTTCAAGCACGATCAGGAGCTCGAGGTGTGGGCCGCGGACAAAGGCGAGCCCCTGACCCTGCTCACCACCTATGCGATCTGCGCCTCCTCTGGGGTGCTCGGTCCCAAGCGCCGCCGCGGCGACCTGCAAGTACCGGAGGGTTTCTACGCGGCGACCTGGTTCAACGCCCAGAGCAGCTACCACCTATCGTTCCTGATCAATTACCCGAATGCCGCGGATCGGATCCTGGGCTACAGGCCAAACCTCGGCGGTTCCATTTTGATCCACGGCGACTGCGTGACTATTGGTTGCATTCCGATCGAGGACGGCCCGGTGGAAGAGCTCTACCCGATGGCGCTCGACACCCACCTGGCCGGCCGGCCGGTGGTGATTCACGTCTTCCCGACGCGCCTCGACGAGCCAGGCATGCGTTTCCTACGGAAGCAGGCCGGGTCCGACGCGCAGTTGCTCGCCTTCTGGGAGAGCCTGCGACCGGCCTATGTCGCCTTCGAGGCCGACCAGCACATTCCGCGGGTGCGCGTGCATCCGAAGACCGGGCGCTATCTGATTCGGCCTTGAGCCCCGGCGTGGTGCCGCCGCTGGTCCCCCCGCCCCTCAACGGAACCAGGCCGTGCGCCGTTGTGTCCGGGGCGGGCCCTCGCTATGGCCTTTCCGGAAGGAGGGATCGGCGGGGCAGGATGAAGGCTGAGCAGCATGGCCGAACGAGCGCTTGATACTCTCGAGGAACGTTCCGAGGCGCGGGCGCGCAGGCTAGCCCTGGCGTCAGCCATCTGGGCCGCCCGCGGCATCGATGACCTGAGCGGCGGTCGCACGGTGCAGGCGGAGCTCAGGGGACTCTCCCTCGACGCCCAGTGTGTTGGTAATGAGTCCTTGGCCCTGGCGTTGGATTCGGCGGCCGATGCCCTCTCCTGTTTGGCGGCGGTCGCCGGCGCCGAGGATCCGCCCCATCTCGGCCGCAAGATCTTGGTCCTCGATGATAGC
This sequence comes from Deltaproteobacteria bacterium, assembly GCA_030590185.1. The sequence goes on along the minus strand of JAUUZB010000278.1, from coordinate 2,551 downwards.
GAGGTCACCGCGGATCTGGTCGCCCTAGCGCTCGATGGCGTCGGTTGTGTGGTCGCGGTCGCCACCTCCCTGGCCGAGTTCCTCGAGCGCTTCGGGGAGGTCAACCCGGACGCGGTGATCATCGAGCCGGCCCACCCAGATCTCACGGCCGCGGGCGGCGCTGAGCGGCTGCTCGGTCGCATGGAGCGCGCCGTGTTGCCGGTGATCTTCTTCTCAGCCGAGCCCAAGGAGAGCTTGCGGGAAACCGCACAGACCTTTCACGCCGCGGCCAGCCTCGCCAAGGATCAGGGGCTCGGAGCCATGCTCGCCGAGGTGGAGGAGATTCTGTCGGAGATCATCTGGTGATGGGGCATCCGTGGTGGGCTCTCCAGCGCCAGCGGCGTGGCGGGTTGCTTGTGGGCCGGCCCGTAGCTGTGGTTTGATTGCCATGGAAGTGTCTGCCTTGTTGTCTATCATCAGCCCCTCGACCGGAGAATTCCATGGCGTCTAGCTGGGACGCAGAGATCGCGCCGGACTGGGATGAGGTCGACAACGTGCGCGAGGCCGCCGGTCGTTTCCTCGGGAGCCTCGAGATCGATGCCGAGGTGGTCGACGCGGTGACCATGGTCGCCTGCGAGCTCACCGAGAACGCCATCAAGTACGGCGAGTTTCAGTCCGAGGACAGGATCTCGGTCTCGATTACCGAGCGGCCCCACGGCATCCTGGTCGAGGTCAAGAATCCGATCGGTGAGGGCGCCGAGGAGCACCTGATGAAGCTCGATGAGATGATCCAGTGGATCCGGGGCTACCAGGATCCCTTCGAGGCTTACCTGGAGCGTCTGGAGGAGGTCTCCAAGCGTGCCCTCGAGGATGAGGAGAGCGGTCTCGGCCTGGTTCGAATCGCCTACGAGGGCCAATCGCTCATCGACTTCTACGTGGACGACAAGAACACCCTGGCGGTGTCGGCGGTGTATCAGCTCTGAGCGAGCTCGAGGAGTGGTCATGGCGATCGAAACGTTCAACGAGCGCAATCTCACCATCGAGCTCGACGATGGGGAGGTGGTGCGGATCAATTGGCTGGGCAAGAGCACCGCCCGCGAGCCGAGTCAGTTTGTGCTGCCTGTATTGTCCAAGGCGCTGGAGCTCGCGGCCGCTGGCGACAAGCCGATCGAAATCGACTTCCAACGGCTCGAGTACATGAACTCCTCCACCATCACCCCGTTGATCCGGATCCTCGAGCAGGCCAAGCGCGGCAGCGCCAAGGTGAAGGTGATCTACAGCAAGGCGCTCAAGTGGCAATCGCTGAGTTTCACCGCCCTGCAGGTGTTCAAGACTGAGGATGGAAGGATCGAGATCGTCGGGACGTAATCATGGCCGGTCGGCGTCAACGCATCACCTCGGTTCGCGGCTGCATGAACACGGCCAGCGGTGAGGTGCCGATTAACGTGCTGCGAGCGGCGCCGCATACTCTCATCGTCGAGTTCGAGGACGGCCAACAGCTCGACGCCGCGACCCCGTTTAGTGGTCTCGAGCTGGAGCTCAAACGCAAGAAGCAAGCTCTAGGCCCCGGCGTGTACGAGCCCCACCCGCATCCCTACCGTCGCACCCAAGACCCGCCCTTGCCACCGGGGATGGGCCGGTTGAGCTTCGCCGCGGATATCTACGATTTCTCGTCGCTGTTCCGCGACGGCGTGATCATCGATTTTCAGGAGAAGCTCAAGCAGCTCCACCTGGTGTGGAGTCGCAAGGAGGAGATCCAGCCGGCCTTCCGGGACTACACCGCGGCGTTGGTCTACGATCTGCAAGTCTACCGCTCGCTCTTCGATCACATCGACCGCAACATCAGCGACGAGCCGGAGACTACCCGCCAGCGCGTACACCGGGTGGCAATCGACATCGCCTACGAGGAGTTTTGCGTCTTCTTCGACGCCAAGCTCACCGAGCTCGCGAAGTTGGTCGAGGGATTCACCAAACACGAGCACGAGCGTCACGGTTTCTACTTTCGCAAACAGGTCTGGGACATCATCAAGGCCTCCGAGTTTCTGACCCGCACCAATCTCAAGCCGCGGGGCTACGCCGGCGATTCGGAGATGATGCGCATGCTCTACGACCGGGGGTTTACCGGCCCGTCGGTCTTTGCCAAGATCATGCACCACCATCCGCTCGATACGGCCGCGGCCCAGGCGGTGCGCAACCGCCGGACGGCGCTCAAGGATGTCCTGGTCAAGCTCGGCGAGGAACACGAGCGGGCCGGTGGCGGCCGTTTCCGCTTCATGTCGGTGGCCTGCGGCCCTGCCTGGGAGCTACAGGATCTGCTCACCGATCCAAGCCAGGCGGATCAATATGAGATCGTTCTCCTCGATCAGGACGCGGACGCCCTGGCCGAAGCCAAGGGCGAGCTCAAAGCGGCCGAGGAGCGGCTCGGCAAACCGCTGCACGCCACCTTCATTCAGGATTCGGTGCGCACCATGCTGCGCACCCCGCGGCTCTCCGAGAAGTGGGGTAAGTTCAACTTCATCTATTCAATGGGTCTGTTTGACTACCTGATCGAGCCCGTGGCCAAGGCGGTGCT
>JAUUZB010000168.1 GCA_030590185.1 Deltaproteobacteria bacterium | reverse complement strand
TGGGTAGCCCCCACCCGAAGATCCAGCACGTGCTCAACGAGGTGGTCAGCGCCGCCGAACGCGGCGAGAAGACCCTCATCTTCTGCGAGCGCACCGCCACGATTCGCGTCCTGCAGCAGGGGATCGAAAAAGCTTGGCAGAAGCTCCAGGTCGAGAACTGGAACCGCGTCTGCCCCGGGGCCTCCTTCGAGGAAATCTTCGGGGGCGGCACCGGCGCGAGTCGAGCCCGCGGGCTGGGGGAAAAACTTCCACCGCGCTTCTCCCGCGGCTCCGATGAGCTCTCCCTCTCCCTCGTCGAGTGCCTGCCCTACGATACCCTGATTCCAGCGGAACACACCTCTGAGTTTAGCCATGAGTTTTGGCAGGCGAGCGGGACACTCCTCGACCAGGCCAACCGGATCCTCAAGCGCCAACGGGTGACTCCAGGTGCGGCGAGTCGGCTCGACTATGCGCTCGCCAGCCGCTGCATCGACCAGGCGGTGGCGCTCTGGTTCGACAACCATCGATCCAAGGTCGAGCGCCTGCGCCTCGAGGCAAACGGCGGCGCGGCCAAGACCCTGCTCGACGCGGGCTACCCAGAACGCGGCCTGTCCCTCGAAAACCCCGCGCCGGCGAATCGCGGTACCAAAAAGGTGAGCTGGAGCATCAGCCGCGCCACCTTCAACACCATCCTGCGTCCCCGCCGGCCCGGGATTTGGTTTGGCCTGCGGGGCGAGCTCGCGCAGTTCCCGCCGGAGGTGCGGGTGCTGATCATCGAGGCGGTGCGTTACTATTTGACGCGTCGCGAGGTCTCCTTCCTCGCGGAGTTGCTCGAGCGTCTCGGCAGCAGCGAGGGGATCTCCTCGGCGCAGCTGCGGGAGGCCATCGAGCTGTGGTGGGCGCAGGACGACTGCCCATGGCGCGATAAGGTCGCTGAGCTGCTCGCCTACTTGCCCTGCTTGACTCCGGCGGAACAGGTCGAGGTGCTGCGCGACATGATGCGCTCGCCGCGGGTAGTACAGACCAGCCTCACCGCCGCTTCACGCACGGCGCGTCAGAACGCCTTCAACGCGCCCTTCTTTCCCCTGATCCTGATCGGCAACCAGGCGATCCAACAGGGGCTCGACTTGCACCGCCAGTGCCGGCGCATCGTCCACTACGATCTGCGCTGGAGCCCAACCGATCTCGAGCAACGCATCGGCCGGGTCGAGCGACACGGCTCGTTGGCCGAGCGTTTCGACCCGACCACGCCGGAGGGCAAGGTGCAGGTGTTCTATCCCCTGCTCGACGGCACCGGCGATCCGATCCTGTACCGGAGCGTCCGGGTGCGCGAGAAGTGGATGGAGTTCCTGCTCGGGCAGCCACCGGTGATCGGCGACTTCGATCTGAACGAAGCGCCGCCGCAGCCGTTGCCGCCTGACCTGGTGCAGACCCTGCGGGTCGAGCTCGGGCCGCGGGGGCGTTGATCGCCATGGCCTATCGTTTCGACAACCGTGATCCCGACCGACCAACCTTCCGGCGCACCTACGGCGGTGCCTTGGCCGCGGTGATGATCTTCGGGTTGCTCTCGGCCATCGGGCTCACCGCCGGGGTGGGGGCCCTCTTGGTGGAGGACGTCGAGCCCCGGGTCACGACGGTGGTCTTTGGTTTCGGTGGGCTGTTTGGCTCGGCGCTGATGCTATTTTTGACCCGGGTGCGCCTGCCCAAGGCGTTGGTGTTTGACACGACCCAGGGTGGGATGGTGGTGCGCGAGAGTGCACGCGCCTTGGCCGCGCCCGAAGCGGTCCTGCCCTTCACCGACCTGGCGGAGTTTCGGCTGCGCAAGATGGTTTCGCAGTCGGGCAAGAGCCGATCGGTGAGCTACGTGGTGGGCGCGCACAAGAAGGACGGCGGCGTGCTCGAGCTCTTTCGCTCCGGCAACCGCTCGCGGGCGCAGGCGGTGCTCGATGTCCTGGTCGAGCGGGTTGATGTCACCAAGCCCTATCAGGGTCCGTCCCCCAGGCCCGTGGACAGTCGGTTGCGAATCCAACCGGGCGCCACCGCCAGTGAGATTTCCTGGCCGAGCCGACTCAACCTGGGCCGGGTGTTCGCATCCCTGGCGTTGCTTGCCTCTCTGGCGGCGATTGGGGTCACCTTGGCCTGGGATTATCACCTCGGTGCTGGGGTGGCGGTGGCGGTTTTTTTCGCCGTCATCACCCTGCTGGTCCTGCGCTCACACCTACGCACCTTTGGGGCGCGCTACGTGGTGGCGATCACTGGCGACGAGTTGAGCTACGGTTGGCAAGGCGGGATCCTCGGACACGCCCGGGAGCGCGTGCCGCTGCTGGAGGTCGACACCATCACCTTCAGCTTCGCGGCGAGTCAGGGACAGCAGGCCCTTCTGCTGCTCACCCCGGATCAGGCCGCATCCCTGCGGACGGCCAGCACCCGGGAGGAGCATGGCGCCAGCGAGATCATGGGCTTCGCCTGGATGCTGATGCGCGCGCGGAAGCTGGAGACCATGGACTTGAGTTTCGCCGACAAGATCGTTCTGGAGCAGGCGCTGCAAGAACAGCTGCGGGCCCGGGGCGCCGAGGCGAAGTGAGCGAGCTTCAGTTTGGTTGGACGAAGCGCTCGGCGGCGGTCAGGTAGCGCCCCGCCCGTCGATCGTCGCGGCTGGCGTAGAACTCGTGGACGGCCCGGTAGGCGGCGGCGACTCGCGCCCGGTCGGGTGGGCTCAAGTCGTGGGGGGAGGTCGCGAGCCTGGGGATGAGCAGCTCGTCACCTACCTCGAGTGCGTCCGGGCTGCGAAGCTGGTCGCGGTTGGCGGCGAAGATCAGCGGCCACAGCGCCAGGCGACCGTAGTACCGGTCCGCGAGCTTCGACAGGGTGGTGCCGGGGGTGATCCGGTGGCGCTGGCCGGGCGTCTCCGCACGGGCGGAATCATCGATTGGCGTCGGCTCTGCCGCCGCCTGTCGCGTTGGCTCTACAGCCTCCGGTTGGGTTGGCTCTGCCGCCTCCGGCCGCGTCGGCTCTACAACCTCTGGCCGCGTTGGCTCTACAGCCTCCGGCCGTGCCGGCTCGACCGTCTCCGGTTGCTGCGGCTCAACCGCCACCGCCGGCGGCGCGGACTCGGCCACCGCCGCTGGTGTCACCACATCCACCTCCCGTTGCGTCGGCTCGTCCCTTGGCCAGCCAAAAAAAAGCGCGCCGATCAATACCAGTCCGGCGGCGGCGCCCACCAACCAGAGCGCCCGATGGCGGCGTTCCGCCCTTGCGGTGAGCGGCCTGGCCGTGCCCCCCCCGTCCCGGTCCTCCACCCGAATGCGTTCTCCGTCGGTGTAGGCGCCCCGTACGTGAATGGCACGCGCCGCCTCGTCGACCGCGTCGAGCGGCTCATAGGTCAAGTGCTCGAACCGTTGGTTCACCGCCCGGCGCAAGGAGCGCAGGGGCACGAACACCACCCGGCAGCGGTTGGCGATCTCCATCGGCTCACCGGTGTGCGGGTTGCGGCCCCGGCGGGCCTTGAGCCGCTTGAGCTTGAAGAGCCCCAACCGACCGATCCGCACGTGCCCGTCCCGCAGCAAGCCGAGCTGCACCACGTCGGCGAGCCCGCGCAACAGCGCCTGGGTTTCCCTTTCCTCCAACCGAGTGGCGGCCGCCAGCTCAGCGCTGAGCTGGGAGAAGCTCTGCTTGCTGGCCATCACTCACCACCCAAATTTCTTGGCCATGTCGCGCAGGCGTTTGCTCGGCCGAAACAGGACCCGATCTTTGGGGGGCAGCAACGCGAAGCGGCGCAGGAACGGCACGAAGCCGCGGGTCTCGGGTCGGGTCTTGATCTCGAAGCCGCCCAGGCCTGGGATCGCGAACGGCTCAGCTTTTTCCAGTTTGTCGCGGAGCGCCTGGGTAACGAGGTTGAGTTGCTCTCGCGCCTCCCGGGGCGTGATCTCCAAGCGCTTCGCCAGCTCCGCTATCACGTCGTCGGTGAGCATCTGGCCCCCAGTCCGAACTCCATCCAAATGATGACACGGATCTGACCCCGGCGTCAGCGGGTTTTTTTACCGTTGGCGCGAACCGCGCCGTCGGCGGTCACTGATTGCCGAAGCCGTTACTGGCGCCGCAATCGGGACAGGCCCAGGTGATGAAGTTGCAGGTCATGCCCCAGAGGTTCGCGTCCATGCAGGCCTGGCAGATCGTGAACCCGCAGGCGCAGGTCCAACAAAAGCGGAAGGTCTGGCGGCAACAACAGCAGGAACCGCCCTTGGCGCGTCGGCGGCGTTCTTTTGGCTTCAACAGGGACATGACTGTGCGTACGAATAGTGCCGGGGCTGCGGCCGAGCAAGCGGCGGGAAACCCCAGAGCCATCGCGCCGTTGCCTGAGTCGGTTATCCGGGCGACACTCAGGATCGCTGGGCGAGCGTGACCATGGACGAAACTCTCTTGATGCTGCTCCACCGCCTAAGGGACGGTGAGATCCACGAGCAGATCGAGGCCGCGCGTTTGATGGCCGCCAACCCGCCTTCCGAAGACGCGGATCTCGCGGCCAAGGGGTTGCTCGGGCTCCTGCGTTCGCCGGATGCGGAGTTGCGGGGTGCCACCCTCGAAGCGCTCGGTGCCCTCGGCCAGGCGGCGAAGCCGGCGGCTCCGGCGATCGCCAAGCTCCTATTGACCGAGGAGGGGCCGCTTTTCGCCGCCGCCATCGCGGCTCTCGAGCAGCTCGGGCCACGGGCCCTCGCGGTTGCGCTGGAGTGCCTGCTCCAGGCGCTCAAGGGACCGGATGACGAGTTGCGTAGTGCGGCGCGGACCGTTGGGCGGCTCGGCCCCAAACACGCCAACCTCCTCGACGAGGCGACGATCGCTGCGGCGCAGGATGAGCTGACGCGGGCGGTGAAGTTTCGGCCGGACGGCGTACGCGGGGTGGCGGCCGCAGCGCTCCTCGACCTCGGGGTCTCGGGTCAACGGGTCCGAGATCTGATGGAGCCGCTCGAGACGAAGCATCGGCAGCCAGAGGAGCCGGCCCCAGGGTCGCCGCCCTTGACCATCCGCCAGAAGGTCATCGTCGCCACCCTCAGCCTGGGGTTTCTCACGATGCTCGGGTTGACGGTGTTTCTGGCGGTGCGCCTGGCCGCGGATTATCCGCTGGCTGTCGGCGCGGTGATCGGCACGGCCTTGCTGGCGGTGGGAGCGTCGCTCTATTTCTACTATCGTTGTCCGTCCTGCAAAAGGCCGTTCGGCGCTCGGCTGGTTCGACGGGAGATCGCCAAACGCGAGATCCAAACCCGCGTCGTGCGAGACGGCGACACCGGACCCATCCCGGAGACCAAGATCAAGACAGTGATCGTCCGGCACTACCGTTGCCGCTGGTGTGGTCACGACTACACCCAGGTATCTGGGTAGCGCTCTACTTGGGGATCGGCATTTCGAGGTCGGGCAGCGGTAGGTCCCCGCCCTCGTCGATTTCGATGATCTCCGGCTCGATGGAGAGATCGGCCAGAATCGCCGCCTCGTTGATACGCGTGCCCTGGGCGTTGAAGGCGTAGCGCTTGGTCTTGGTCTTGCTGCCCGCCGCCAGGTTGTAGACGAAGACCCGCTTGGTGCCGAAGGTGATCACCTTGTCGGGGATGCCCTCGCGCCAGGCGACCTCGATTTCATCGGCGCGGCACTTGGTGACGAACTTGGCGACTTCCTTGTCCTTGATCGCCTGCTTGGTTTGGTCCCTGGCGTCCTCGAGCATCGTCGTGCAGGCGGCCTTGAGCTCATCCATGGAGAGCTCCCCGTAGACCGTGTCGAGCTTGAAGCCCGGGTCGGCCCCCTTCTGCTTGGGGAGGATGGTGGTGCGCTCCACGCACTCCTCGAGACCGCCCGCCGCCTTGCTGATGGCGTCGATCCGCTTGTCCGGGTCCCGAACACCGGCGGCCCTGGTGAGCAGATCCTGGACGTCGTTGACCCGGTTGCGCAGCTGCTCCGCCTTGGAGTGCCAGCGGATGGCGGACAGGTCGCCGACCATCTTGGCCCGCTCCGCAACGCAGGCCTTGGCCAGCTTATCGGCGGTGAGCTTGCCGAGGGGTGTGGTGAAGGAGGCCTTGGCGTCATAGCCCGGGTTTGTCTTGGAGCTGGAGAGGACCTCCTTGCAGATGTCGAGCACCGGCATGGCGGCCTCGACTGACTCGTACATTTGTACCGCGGTCGCGGCGTCCTCCACGCCGGCGAGCACCCGGGCGAGCTCCGAGACCACGCCGACCACCTGGTTGCGCCACTCCACCCAGTAATCGACCCGTTTGCCCCGAGCGTCAAAGCCGTAGCGCTTGAGCTCCTTGGTCCCTCGTTTGTTGAAGCGCTCGTAGATGAAGATCCGACCGCCCGCGAACGGCTCGATCCGGGATGGCACGCCCTCGCGGCGGATGACATCCTTCTCGTCACCCTTGGCATCCTTGGCAAAGCCCTCGGCGTCGCGCTGCTTGATCGCCGCCATCAGGCGCTTCTCGGCCTCCTTGCGTTGCTCGATGCACAGCTTCTCGATGGCGTTGATGGTCAGCTTGCCGAAGGCGGTGGTGATCTTGAGATTGCGGTCGGCGCTCTTCTTCTTGCCGAGGGCCTTGGCCTCGCTCTGGCACTCGCGCAGACCACCCACCGCCTGCTCGAGCTTGCCCGCCTTGATTGCCCCCTTGGTGGCTTCGTTGGCCGCGGCGGTGAGCTCGGCGACCTCGTCGAGGCGCGCCTGCACGGTGGCGAGCTTGGTGCGCCACTCGATTTGAGGCAGCTTCTTGGTGATCTTGGCTTTCTCCTTCGTGCAGGCCTTGATCAGCTTTGGCGCGCTGATCTCGCCGAGGAGGGTCTCAAAGCTCCGCTTCGGGTCGTAGCCCTCCTGCCGGTTGGTCTTGGCCAGCTCGACGCTGCACTTCGCTAGGACCTCAGTGGCGTTCCGGGCGTATTCCAGCTCCGCGGTGGCGTCCCGGGGGGTCCGCAGACGGGCGATGGCGGTATTGACCTCGGAGACAACCTCGTCGACGCTTTGGTACCAGGTCATTGCGGCGACCTGGTCCCTGGCCTGCTTGGAGAGCTGCAGGCATTTGCGCTTGGTGTCGGTGATGTTCATCGTGCCGAGGCGGGTCTTGAAGCGCTTGGTCGGCGCGTAGAGCTTGTCCGACTCCAGCTCGCTGATGGCGGTGGCGCAGGTTTTGAACCCGACGCCCGCCTGATGGAAGAGCTTGATGCGCTTTTTGATGTTTTTGGTTTTGTGTCCCTTGACCGCGGCCCGGTAGGCGGTGGTCACCTTGGCGCCGATCTTCTTCATGGCGCCGACCAACCAGCTGACCTCCGTGCGCAGGGT
>JAUUZB010001141.1 GCA_030590185.1 Deltaproteobacteria bacterium | reverse complement strand
GCCGGACCACGCCCAGTGCGTCAACACAATCCGCTACGGCTCGATGATCACCCCAGGGGAATCGCTGTTGATCGTGGAGACGCAACCGGCGGCCTACATTGCCTTCGCGGCCAATGAGGCGGAGAAGGCGTCCCGGGTCAAGCTCCTGGAGGTCACGCCCTACGGCGCCTTTGGTCGCCTTTATATGTCGGGGAGCGAGGCGGAGATCGACGTGGCGGCTGAGGCTGCGAACGCGGCCATCGCCGGGATTTCGGGGACAGAACAGGGCTGAAGAGGACCGAGATCTGACCGAACGACACCACGGACCCCGGGCGTAGGCCACGGGTTCCCACACTGAGCACCTCATTGAGCACCCGCAAGGGTGAAAACAAGGGAATACAGGGCAATGGCTGAAGCACTTGGAATGATCGAGACTCGGGGCTTCGTCGGTATGGTCGAGGCCAGCGACGCGATGGTGAAGGCAGCGCGGGTGGAGTTGGTGGGCTACGAGCGCATCGGCGGTGGCTACGTGACCGCGATCGTACGCGGCGACGTCGCTGCGGTGAAGGCCGCGACCGAAGCGGGCGCCCGGGCGGCGGAGCGGGTCGGTGAGCTGGCCAGCGTCCACGTCATCCCGCGCCCCCACGTCAACATCGACGAGGTGTTGCCGCTCGGGCGGCAGGGTTCGGCGGAGTAACCCTTGCTGATCGGACGCGTCACCGGAACCGTCGTCGCCAGCCGCAAGGAGGCGTCGCTGGAGGGGCTCAAGCTTCTGCTGGTGCAGAACGCCCACCCCTCGGGCGAGCTCAAGGATCCGCCCACCTTCGTGGTGGCGGCCGATGCGGTCGGCGCCGGACTTGGCGACCTGGTGCTCTACGCCTCAGGGAGCTCCGCCCGGCAGACCAAGGTCACCGACAACCGCCCCTGCGACGCGACGGTCATGGCGATCGTCGATATGGTCGAAGAGCAACGCGACCTCGTCTACCGCAAGGCAGACGACGCGACGTAGGTGCGGTCCCCGCAGGTGGAGACTGAGCTGTGCCCTATCTTTCTGAAGACAAGATAGCGTCGATTGTCGAGCGCGTCGTCTCGCGGCTCAAGTCCGGCGAGCAGGGGGTGCCGGTCCGGCCCACGCCGACCGTCAGCCCGAGGCCCATCCAACGCCCGGCGGCGCCAGCCCCGAACGGCAACCCGAGCCGCGCCAGTGGCAACCGCGGCATCTTCAACGACATCGACTCCGCGGTGGCAGCCGCCGGCGAGGCCTTTCGGCAGTTCCAATCGGTCTCCCTACAAACGCGCTACCAAATCATCGCGGAGATGCGACGCGAGTCGCACCAGCACGTGCAGTACCTATCGGACGAGGCGGTCAAGGAGACCGGGCTCGGCCGCGCCGACCAGAAGGTGAGCAAGAACCGACTGGTGATCGACAAGACCCCGGGCCCGGAGATCCTGGAGCCCAAGGCCTACAGCGGCGACGATGGCCTGACCCTCGAAGAGTGGGCACCCTTTGGCGTCATCGGGGCGATCACCCCGACCACCAACCCGACCGAGACCATCATCTGCAACGGTATCGGCATGCTCGCCGCCGGCAACGCCGTGGTCTTCAACGTCCACCCGGGCGCCAAGGGGGTCAGCGCCTACACGGTGCAGTTCCTCAACGACGCCATCATGCGGGCCGGTGGGCCGGCCAATCTCATGTGCGGCATCGCCGAGCCGACCATCGAGTCCGCCCAACAGCTGATGACCCACCCGGGGATCCGCCTGCTGGTGGTCACCGGTGGTCCGGGGGTCGTGGCCGCTGCCATGAAGTCCGGCACCAAGACCATCGCCGCCGGACCAGGCAACCCGCCGGTGGTAGTGGACGAGACCGCTGACCTCGAGCAAGCTGGCGATGGCTTGGTCAAGGGGATCTCCCTCGACAACAACATCGTCTGCGTAGCCGAGAAAGAAATCCTGGTGGTCGACTGCGTCGCCGACGGGCTCAAGGATTCACTCGAGCGCCACGGCGCCTATGAGATGAACCCCGACGAAGCGGCGAAGGTCGAAAAACTCATCATCAAGGACGGCCACGTCGTTAAGGATTGGGTCGGCAAGGACGCCGCCAAGATCCTGGCGGAGGTCGGCATCAATGCCCCCCGCGACACCCTGATCGCCTTTGCCGAGACGCCGGAGGATCACCCCTTCGTGCAGATCGAGCTCTTGACCCCGGTCACCGGCCTGGTGCGCTACCGCACCGCCGAGGAGGCGATCGACGGCGCGGTGCGAGTGGAGCACGGCCACAACCACACCGCCGGCATGTACTCGCGCAACATCGCCAACCTCCACCTGATGGCGCGCAAGTGCAACTGTTCGATCTTTTGCAAGAACGTGCCGCACTACGCCGGGCTCGGACTCGGCGGTGAGGGCTTCTCGTCGTTCACCATCGCCAGCCCCACCGGCGAGGGCCTGACCAACGCCAAGCACTTCTCGCGGGTGCGGCGTTGTACGCTCAAAGAGTATTTCAGGATCGTTTGAGGCCTCAGCCGATCCCCGCGCTAGCCAGCAGCCCCTTGGCCATGGTGTTCAGCCAGGCCCCCGCCCCGGGCAGCGCCGCGAACAACGCCGCCCCACCGAATACCCCGAGCAG
>JAUUZB010001054.1 GCA_030590185.1 Deltaproteobacteria bacterium | reverse complement strand
GTGGTGACCGTCGCCTCGGGGGCCGGGGCGCTCGAGATTCTCGACCAGGACCAGGCGTTCGACGTTGTTTTGTGCGACCTAATGATGCCGCGCGTGACCGGCATGCAGGTGCACGAACAATTGGTCGCGCGTCATCCGGCCCTCGCTGAGCGGATGATCTTCATGAGCGGCGGCGCCTTCACCGACAACGCCCGCGCCTTCCTCGACCGGGTACCGAACACCCGGCTCGATAAGCCCCTCGATATCCGTGGGCTGCGGTTGTTGATTCGGGAGCGTTGCGATCGCGGTTGAGGCTGATACGCTACGCCCGCAGCCGCGGATCCAACGCATCCCGCAGCGCCTCCCCGGCGAGATTATAGGCAGTCACCGTGACGAAGATCGTCGCCCCCGGAAACAACACCAGCCACCAGGCGTGAAAATTCCCCATGGCGCCGCGCAGCAACCCGCCCCAGCTCGCCATGGTGTCCGGGGTGCCAAAACCGAGAAACGACAAGGCCGCCTCAATGAGAATCGTCCCGGCGATACCAAAGGTCGCGGCCACTAGGATCGGCCCCATGGTGTTCGGCAGCACATGGCGGAGCATGACGCGACCGCTCGAAAAACCCAGAGCCGTAGCGGCTTGCACATACTCGAGCGCACACACCCGCAGGGCCTCGGCCCGCACTAAGCGCGCGATACGCGTCCAGTAGACCAAGCCGATCACCAGGGTCATTGCAAAAATCCCAGCCCGCTCGACCAGGCCCATCACCGCCAGGATCAGGAAGAACACCGGGATGCTCAAGAACACCTCGGTCACCCGCGAGATCACCGCGTCGATCCAACCGCCATAGAACGCCGCGACCAAGCCGAGCAGCGTGCCGATCACCACGTAGAGCGCCACCGCCACCAGGCCGACCAAAAAAGAAACCCGCGCCCCGTGCACCAAGCGCGCCAGCACGTCGCGACGGGCGGTGTCGGTGCCGAGCCAGTGATCGATACTCGGCGGCGCGAGCGGTTGCTGGCCCTTGTCCTGTTGGTTCGGTCCCCAGGGGACCAGCGCCGGGATCATCCAGTCATCGGCTCCCATGCTGTGGGCGAGCGTTTGGCTGGTGTGCGCCCGCAGCGCCAACGGATCGCGCAGGTTCGGCAGCAGGTAGATATCCCCGTCGAGGTGCAACACCAGGGGCTTGTCCGAGGCGATGAAGTCCGCGCCCCAGGCGACCGCCACCAAGGCCGCGATCAGCAGCAGACCGATCCGGCCCCCCGGTCGTCGCCACACCTGACCCAAAACCTTCACCGCCGAGACCCCCCGACGCGAATGCGCGGATCGAGCCAGCCAAGGGCCAGATCGCCGAGCAACACCGCGACCATGGTGCCGACCGCCACCAACACGACCACGCCCATGATCACTGGGTAATCCCGGCGTAGGATCGCCTCGAACATCAACATGCCCATGCCGCGGATGGTGAAGATCCGCTCGATGATCAGGCTGCCGCCCACCAGGACCGGCAGGTCCAAGGACATTAGAGTAACGATCGGCAGCAATGAGTTCTTGAGGGCATGACGCAGGATGACGGCCCGCTCCGACAGCCCCTTGGCGCGCGCCGTGCGAATGTAATCCTGCCCGATCACCTCGAGCATGGCGCTGCGCTGAAACCGCGAGGTCCGCGCCAGGGCCGGGTAGCTCAGGCACAACACTGGCAGGATCAGGTGCCAGCCGAGGTCGAAGAAGCCGGCCACGACGCCCAGCTCGGCGTCGGAGCGCAGGCCGCGGACCGGGAAGATGTCGAGGAACTCGCCTCCCCCGAGCAGCACGATCAACAGCAACGCCACCCAAAAGGAGGGCAGCGAATAAAGCGCGAAGGAGCCGGCGCTGAGCAGCCGGTCGGTCCGACTGCCGCGGCGTACGGCGCTGTAGATCCCGAGGGGCACCGCGACGACATAGATAACCACCAGGGCCAGGCCGTTGAGCAGCAGAGTCCGGGGTGCCGCCTCGGCGATGAGGTCGCGCACCGGGCGCTCGTCGATCAGGGAGCGACCAAAGTCGAGGGTCACGCAGCTCTCGAGCCACACCAGGTACTGCCACCAGATCGGCTGATCGAGCCCCTTGAGCGCTCGCCAGGCCTCGACGCTACGCCGCGCGAAACCCTGGCCGAGGGTGGTGTCGGCTTGCAGGGTGATCGGATCACCGGGGGCGAGCCGCAACAGCACAAAGGCGATCAAGGTGATGCCGAACAGCGTGAAGAGGAGCTGCGGCAGACGCCTGATCAGGACCCGGAGCACGACCGTCCCGCGCCGCTCACGGCGCCTTCACATTTGACGAGCTGGAGGCCCTATAGAGCTCGTCGAAGCGAATGATGCCGTAGGGGGTCGAGTACACCCCGCCGAAACGCTTAGAGACCAGGCTCAGGTTGTAGCGATTGAACAGCATGGTGTACGGCTCCTGCTCGTGCAGGATCTCGGAGAAGCGCCGGTACATGGCCGTGCGTTTAGCCTCGTCGAACTCAGCGCGGGCGGCGACCAACAGCGCGTCCGCCTCGGCATTATTGAACGAGATGAAATTCGAGCCGCCCTTGGCCTCGCTGCTGTGCCAGATTTGAAACGGGTCGGTGCGCGGCTCCACCTGCCAGAGCAGGGAGCAGGCGTCGAACTCGTGCTGGCGCAGGCGCTCGGTGAAGACCGCCCACTCCAGACGCGAGGTCTTCACCTCGATGCCGGCCTTCTTGAACTCCGTCATCATCAAGCCGGCGAGCTGCTCGTAGAAGGGTGAGTGGGCCGGATAGGAGAAGGTAAAGGAAAAGGGCTGACCGTCCTTGTCACGCCAACCATCGCCGTCGCGGTCCTTCCAACC
>JAUUZB010000122.1 GCA_030590185.1 Deltaproteobacteria bacterium | reverse complement strand
GCCGAGGCATTCCACGCATCCGCCGTTCCAACAGATGTCGAGACCGGCGGCGGCGTGGGCGGCGCAACCGCTGTTGTCACCGCAGGGCTCACACAGACCGCTGGTGCCGCAAACCGGCTCATAGGACTCGCAGTCGGTGTCGTCCAGGCAGCTCGGCACGCACTCCGTGATGCCGTCCGGCACGCCGAAGAAGCCATCGGCGCAGGTGTAGCCGGTGCGGCAGTCGGCCTCCGTGTCGCAGGTGGCAAAGCAGGTCCCCTCGACGCAGGTCCCGTCCGGGCCGCAGGCGTCCGGCATGCCCCAACACCAGGTGCTGCAATAGCCGCCGGGGAAGTCGATGCACCAGCCATTGTCTAAGCAGTCGTCCCACTCTTCGCAGGGATCACCGATGTCGCCGGTCCCGCGGCAGGAGCCGGCGTCGCACAGTTGGTAGGGCGAGCAGTCGCTGTGGTCGGCGCACTGCACGCAGTTGCCGTCGAGGCAGATCTCGCCGGAGGAACCGACCCAGGACCAGGTGCCAACGCATTCATCACCGGTCAGACAGGGAT
This sequence comes from Deltaproteobacteria bacterium, assembly GCA_030590185.1. The sequence goes on along the minus strand of JAUUZB010000122.1, from coordinate 7,535 downwards.
CGCACAGGTTGGTGGTGGCATCGCAGCGGGCGTTGTCGGCCATTTGGCATTGCAGGTCCCCGGGGCAGCGCTGCACGCAGCGGTCACGACCGTCGGTGGGGAGGCCGAGGATGGTGTCGCCGCAGACGAAGGTGCCCGGGCAGTCGCCGCTGGTGGTGCACTCGATCATGCACACCGTCTCGTAGACGAAGCCGTCGTAGTGGATGCCATCACAAATCGAATCGGTGGGACAGTCGGCGTCCACGCCGCAGGGCTGCGAGCACAACCCCTCGAGACCCGCGTAGGAGTAAACGAACTCGCAATAGCCGCTCAAGCAGTTGATGTCGTCCGCGCAGGGGTCGCCATACAGGCCGCCGACGCAGCGGTTCCCGACGCAGGTTTGACTCAGCTCGCAGTCGCCAACGTCGACGCACTGGATACACTCGCCGCCCTGACAGATGTTCAGGCCGGCGAGGTGGGCGCAGTCCGGATCGCCTTGGCAAGACTCGCACTCCAAGGTGGTGGGCTCGCAGCGCGCCAAATTAGGGGAGGTGCAGGGGGCCTGGGCGCCGCAGCCGGGCGTGCACACGCCGACGTCATCGTAGGTACGGCAGGCGTAGCCAGCGCGGCAATCACCACGGGTGTCGCAGGGCTGGTAGCAGGTGCCCCAGGCGCAGACGCCGCCAAAGTCACAGGCGCCGTCTTCCCAGCAATATTCGATGCAGTAGCCGTCCGGGTAGTAGGGTGCCTCCCAGCACTCATCGCCCGCGCACTCCCCCGCGTCTACGCAGGGATCGCCGTTGCCCGCACCGCAGCCGCTGGTGTCAAAGGCGTCGCAGGTGGGCGCGCAGGCCAGGTCGCCGCCGAAGAAGCCCTGGGTCGCGCAGGTCTCGCCGTTGAGGTCATTCCCGTCGCAGAGCTCCGGGGCGACCCGGCTGCCGTCACCGCAGTCGGCGGGGATGTCGAAGCAGTCCGCGGTGTCAAAGGCGCCGCAGCTCGCGTCGCAGCGCAACATACCGTCGTCGAAGCCCTGGGAGATACAGTCTTCGCCGGCGAGGTCGGCGCCGTCGCAGACCTCGTCCCCCTCCTGGAGGAAGTCGCCACAGTAGGGGCCGCTGATGCAGCCATCGGTGTCCAGGGCCGAGCAGTCCGCGGCACAGGCGAGGTCGCCGGCGGAGAAGCCCAGGCTCTCGCAGGTATCGCCGCCCAGGTCCGTGCCGTCGCAGGCCTCGTCGCCGATGGCGTCGTCGTCGCCGCAGACGGCACCGGTGCCGGTGCAGGCGGCGGTGTCGTAGTCATCGCAGGTGGCGTTGCAGGCGAGGGTGCCGCCGTCAAAGGCGAGGGCGACGCAGTCCCATCCGCCGAGGTCGGTGCCATCGCAAACCTCCGGCGTTTCGATGTTATCATTGCCGCAATCGGCGCCGGTGGTGAAACAGGCGCTGGTCAGGTAGGCAGCGCAGGCACCATCGCAGGCCAGATCGCCGCCGTCGAAGCCCTGACTGATACAGGTCTCCCCGCCCAGGGCCGTGCCGTCGCATACCTCGGAGCCATCGACGGTGTCGTTGCCGCACACCTCGCCGCCACCCCCGGCGCCGCCGACGCCTCCACCGGCGCCTCCGCCGACGCCGCCTTCACCGCCAATCCCCCCGTTCCCCCCCGTACCCGGAGTGACCGACTCGCAGGCGGCGAGCGCGACCGATACGAAAACCATTCCCAATAAACGCAACGACATGATTTGCCTCCCGAGCGCTGTCGTACTTCGTGAAGGGGCTGGAAGAGTCTCCCCTGCCAGAGATATCCCAGGGGGTGATTCTTGCCGACTCTACAACCACCTGCAACAGAAAAGATCGGGCTCAGACCGCCGCGGCCTCAGGGTCGGTGGCGGGGCATCCGGGATCTGATAGTGTCGCCGACACAGGGAGCCCAAGCGTGTCCGACCCAACCACCGTCCTCGCCATCGTCAGCGCCGCACTGGTCGTCATCCTGATCGGCTGTGTCATTCTCCTGCTGATCGCCCGGCGACGGGTGGGCCCGAATCAGGCCTTGGTGGTCAGCTCGATGACGCGCGCCGCGGTCTTCTTTCACGATCGCTTGGTGGCTCCTTTGGTGCTGCGGGCATGGCTGGTGGATCTCGCCATCCCCGAGGTGCGCTGCAGCTTCCGCGGCTCCGAGGGCCTGTGTTGCCGGGACGGCATCCGCGTCGACGTGGAGGCGAGCTTCCGGTTGAGCGTCAATCGCAACGAGGAGGATGTCCTCAACGTGGCGCGGAGCCTCGGGTGGAGAGAGGTCGCCAACTCGGACGTGGTAGATTCGCTCTTCGCGCCGAAGTTCTCCGAGGCGTTGCAGATGGTGGCCGGCGCCACCAACTTTATCGCGCTGGCGGACGACCCCAACGCCTTGGGTGATCGAGTCGGGGAGGTGATCGGCTCTGACCTCTCCGGCATCACTCTCGAGGAGGTCCGCATCGACCTGTTCGAGCAGACCCCCCGGGACCAGCACGTCGCGGATCGGATTCCAGACGCGCCTGGTATCTTGAAAATAACCGAACAGTGGGTCCAGCAGCGGGCCTTCACCCGCGCGGCCGAGTTGGCCCAAGCGATGGCTGCGGCGGAGCGAGCCCAGGAGCGGGCCCTGCGAGGTGAGTCATGAACGGCCTCGACCTCGGCCTCGACCTCAGTTCCACCGAGCTCACCATCATCTTGGCCGGCGTCCTGGCGCTGGGCTCGTTCCTGATGGCGCTCTGGATCGCGAGCCGGATTCGCACCTCGGAGCCCGGTCAGGTGCTGGTCGTGCATCGTCCCGGTGGCAGCCGGATTAGCTACGTTCGCACCCTGGTGCTGCCGATCATCCATCGCGTCGAGATCATGGACACCACCGTGATGCCGCTGGCCATTCAGCGCCACGGCGTGGAGGGCGTCCTTTGCAGGGACAACGTGCGCGTCGACCTCACGGCTACCTTTATATTGCAGGTCAACCAAACCCCCGATGCCATCCTCGCGGTCGCGGGCCGCATCGGTTGCGCCCGGGCGTCGGACCCAACGACGGTGCGGGGGCTGTTCGAGGCGACGTTCAGCGAGGCGCTCAAGACCGTCGCTGGCGCCATGGATTTCGACGAGCTTCGCACCCAACGCGACCGCTTCCGGGATGGGGTCATCCGGCTATGTGACGAAGAGCTGGACGGCTTTTGCCTTCAGGATCTCGCCATTCACCGTTGCGAGCAGACGCCGGTCGAGGCGCTCGACCCGCAGAACATCCTCGACGCCAAGGGCATCAAGAAGGTCAACGATATCGTTGCCGCCTGCGCCGAGCGGACCCGAGTGCTCGAAGAACGGGACGCCGAGGCTGTCCTCGCCCATGCCCAGGATCTCGCGGCCCTAGGGGACGAGGTCAGCAAGTTGCCTAGTTGAGGTGAGCGGATCGGTGCACCGCACCCACCCTCCCCGACGGATCGACGCGGTCGGACGTAAAAACGCCGTTTCTAGTTGAATCGCACCGCCTCAACTGGGAAGTTATGTCGGGATGGAGCCCGAAGCCGAGTTTCCGAGGCGTTTCGGCAAATATGTCTTGCTGGATCTGATCGCCGCTGGCGGTATGGCCGAGGTGTTCCTCGCGAAGGTCAGCGGCATCGAGAAGTTCAAGCGCCTGATCGCGATCAAGTGCATGCGGCCGGAGCTCGCGGTCGACCAGCAGTTCTCGGCGATGTTCATCGACGAGGCGAACCTCGCAGGCCAGCTCCAGCACGCCAACATCGCTCAGATCTACGAGCTCGGCCGCTACCATAAGCAGCTCTACATCGCGATGGAGCTGATCGAGGGACGGGACCTCCGCAACATCCTCACCGCCGCCGCCGAGCAGGGCATTCAGCTGCCGCTGCGCTTCGCGGCCTATGTCGCCCGCTCCGCGGCCCGGGGTCTCGACCACGCCCACCGCAAGGCCGGCTCGGACGGCGCGCCACTGAACCTCGTGCACCGCGACATCAGCCCGGCCAACCTGCTGGTCAGCTGGGAGGGCGAGGTCAAGATCGTTGACTTCGGTATCGCCAAGGCGAGCGCCCGGGCCTCCGAGACCCAGGTGGGGATCATCAAGGGCAAGTTCGCGTACATGTCCCCCGAGCAGGTCAACGCCCTCGAGGTCGACCGGCGCACGGATATTTTCACCCTCGGCACGGTGCTCTATGAGTTGGTCACCGGCGAGCAGTTGTTCGGGGCGGAGACCGACTTCGAGGTGATCGAGAAGGTCAAGTGGGTCCGCATCCCGGTGCTCGCGGACAAGCTCGCGGGCATGCCGCCGGATCTCATCAGCGCCCTCGAGACTGCACTCCAGCGCGACGCCTCCCTCCGCTTCCAACACGCCTCTGAGTTTTCCAAGGCCCTAGAGCCGGTGCTCATCGATGACCGCTCGATCTTTGACGCCCACGAGGCGGCGGCCTTCATGGCCACGCTCTTTCCCGAGGAGGAGATCGTCAAGGCCCGGCACGCCACGCGCGCGCTCATGGAGTCATCGACCCCCGTGGCCCTAGCGATGCCGAGTGACGATGAGTGGACCGGCGGCACCGAGACCTTCCACTCCGATTTCCAGGCGCGCAGCGGCAGCACCATCATCGTGGGCGGCGACGATGACGAGGACGGCCAGAGGCCGGCCATGCCTGGCGGTGGCGACTCAGAGCCGGATTTCTGGCGGGCGCAGACCGTGCAAATGCAGGTGCCCCGCATCCGTTCCAATCCGGAGATGACCCTCGAGTCCGGGGAGGGCGAGCTCGATGTTGATGACCCGGAGGCGGATGTCTCGACCTCAGAGATCCCGGCGCCGGAGGGCATGGAGGCGGACACAGCGGACTCCGTAGGGATCATCGAGGCAACCGGTAGGATTAACCGGAACGCGGTCAAGCCCCCCGACGGCGCCTACAAACCGACCAAACGACCGGGCCTTGGTTGGCTCTGGGTGGTGGGTCTCTTCTTGATCGCCGGTGGACTCGGCGTCGTCCTCTACCTGAAGCAGCCCCCCCCGGAGGAGGCCGAGGTCGACCCGAACGAGTTCTCCTTGGACGGTGACCTGCCGCCGGACACGCCGGGCACCGATCCGGACAGCAAGGGCAAGGCCAAACAAAAAGAGTTCGGCTACGTTCAGATTAAGGTCAAGGGCAGCAAGGGCGCCAACGTCTTCATCGACGGCAAGAAAGTTGGCCGCGCGCCGACCACCCAGCGGGTCAAGGCCGGAGCCCACGTCATCAAGGTCGAGGATCGCAAACGCAAGAAGCGCAACAAGACCCGCCGGGTGACGGTCACCAAGAAGCACAGCAAGAAGTCGCCCCAGACGATCGTGATTAACCTGTAGCCGCGCCAATCACCGCGCCAACCACCGCGCCAGCCGATGGGGGCGGAGCGCTGGGCAGCCGCAGGCGGATCTCGGTCCCTTTTTGCTCCACGCTCGATACCTGGATCGAGCCGCCGTGGGCCTCCATGACCTGCCGGGCAAAGGGCAGGCCGAGGCCGCTGCCGGACTCCTTGGTGGAGAACATCTCCTCGAAACACTGCTCCAGGGTGCGGGCGTTCATCCCGTGCCCGGTGTCACGCAAGGTCACCAGCACGCCGCCCTTCTCTGGGCGACTCGAGACGTAGAACTCCCCGCCGCTCGGCATGGCCTCGCTCGCGTTGCGTGCCAGGTTCTCGAGGGTCACGGCGATCAGGTCGCGATCGACGTGGCAGTTTGGCACGTCGGAGGCGAGGTCGGTGTGCAGGGTGATCGTCTGGCGGCGGTTGAGGGCGTTGAACTGCAGGGCTTGGCGCAACAGCTCGTTGACGTTGGTCGGGCTGGGGTGGATCTCGATGCGTCCGAGGCGCCGGTACTTGTCGATCATGCGGGTGATGCGCTGGCTCTGCTCGATAATCTCCCCGAGCATGTTGTCCGGGTCGTCGATGGTCTTCTCTTTCTTCATCTCGGCGTGAAGCAGCTGCGCGGCGCCCATGATCACCGCGAGGGGGTTGCGCAGGTCGTGGCCCATTTGATCGGCAACCCGGCCGAGGAAAGCCATCTTCTCGAGGCGAGCTCGCTCCTGGGTGGAGGCCACCCACAGTCGGCTGGTCGCGACCACCCCTCCGATGGCGACCACGAAGGTGCCCACCACCAAGGCGCCGGCGTCGGCATTGAAGGTCTGCAGGACGATCAAATAGCCGAGCACGCTGACCCCAGCGATCACGATGGTGGTGGCGGCGGTCCGCAGGGGCACCGTTTTTTCGATCAGATTGAGGCGGAAGGTGACCACGAACCACAGGGAGAGGCTCACCAGCGTTCCGAAGCTCGCCAGCCGCGGCATCTCGATGCCAAACCCCCACCACAGCTCCATGGTGCCCACCAAGACGTGGAAGATCCCGCCGATGACCACCAGCCGGGTGCGCATCCGCTCGACGCCAACCGTGTGACTGCGCCAATGTCGATACACCAACGCAAAGGCGATGACCCCGAACACGGAGATGACCACGGCGTGCCAGATGGTGTAGGCCGGCGTGAGGATGAAGGCGCGGCCCCAGTCGCTGATGAAGGAGGTGCCGGCGGTGAGCGTCAGGGTTATCGACGCCAGGTAGCTGGTCCACAGCACCGGCCGCAACCGCCGTAGCTCGCCCACGAACCCCACCGCAAAGTGGAAGGTGAAGGCGGAGGTCAGGGGCGCGAGGGTGACGTCGAGGTAGCGCCAGTCGAACTGCTGGGAGTGCTCGCGCGCCAGGTCAGCGAAGTTCCAGCCGAAGACCGTCAGGCAGAGCAGCCCGAGGGGCAAGCTGAGGTCCCGGGAACGGCCGCCATGGGTGAAGGCGAGCAGGGCATAGGCGAGCTGCACGGCACAGACGAACGCCGTGAACCAACCATGGAGCCCGAAATCAAACACTGTTTGTTTATGCGCCTGAAGTGATCTGCTGTTACGCTGCCCCCCGCCCGTTTGAATTGATCGCTGATTTCCTTGCCCAGGGCAAGCAAGTGCCACGGAGCCCGCGATGACCCGAATGATCGGCCTTCTCACCGCCGTAGCCTGCACGGCCTGTTTCCCGTCGGTTCGGGATACCTTTGCCGATCTGACCTACCCCACCGTGCCGCCCCAGGTGCCGCCCCGGGATCGCGCCCTGAGCCTGTCGAGCTCCGTCTTGCCCGCCCTGCTCAGCGGCTACGGGAGCCCGGCGGCGGCCGCGGATTGCTACGAGACTTTGGCCGGCGACCCGAGCCTGTTTCCCAGCCTCGAGACCCTCGGCGCCTGCCTCGCGCATCCCTCGGGGCCTGGGGGCGGCACACCTGGGGCGCCCCAGGATCATTGGATCGTCTGCGCCAACGCCAGCGAGGGCTTCCTGCGCTCCTGCGAGACCGCCCTGAGCGATCCGGCGGACGATGCCCAGGCCGCCCTAACCCTGGCCAACGTCGCCGAGATCTTCTACGCCTACCGCCTGACCACCAGCCTGCAAACCATGGCCACGCCGCTGTCCGCTGGGGATCGAACCGCCCTGCTCAGCGGCTACGGGAGCCCGGCGGCGGCCGCGGATTGCTACGAGACTTTGGCCGGCGACCCGAGCCTG
>JAUUZB010000843.1 GCA_030590185.1 Deltaproteobacteria bacterium | reverse complement strand
GGGGTGGTCCCGGGCGGCGACCTCCAGGTCGGCGCGCGCGTCCACGACATCGACCAGCGCACCTTCTTGGACGCCAACCTGATCGAGGCCTGCGGGTACGCCGACCCGGCGAGTGGCAGCCATCACTCGGGCTGCGATGACCTGGACACTGGCGTCAGCTCGGTCGGCTTGATGCTGCGCGACGGCCTGGGCCTGGATACCTCGGTCTATAACAACCGCATCTTCGGCGGCTTCTCACCCGCCCGGGCGGTGGGAGTCGAGCTCGAGGATGGCGGCGACACCCTGGGCGGGGTTCAGTTCTTCAACAACTACGTCAACGCCCAGGGCGCGATGTCCAGCAACCCGTGCGGGCTCGGCACCGCTGTCGGCGCGTCGGCGATCCTGCTCACCGCCGCCGCCTCCGGCGTGATACCGGGCACCGGCGCGTTGACCTCCATCACCAACAACATCATCGACGCCGGCGGCCGGACCTGCCTGCGCTACGGGATCTACGAGGAGTTCTTCTTCCCGGTGCCCCTCGATCTGTTCACCGCCCTGACGGTCACCAACAACGTCTGGGTGCAAGCAAATGCCGACCGTGATGTCATCATGGCAGGTGCGGAGGTCTGGGCCTACCACGAGGCGGACGGAACGCCGACCGGGACCGACTGGTGCCTGGCCGGGACCGACACCATCGCCACAGGGGCCTGCCTCAACGGCACCACCGCCCCGACCACGGCCGCCGGTTACGACAACAACTACGAGGGAGACGCGGAGTTCAGTGGCGACGACACCATGATGTCGGAGATGCCCGGCTTCTTGCCGCTCGAGGACTTCCACACGAATGCGATCGTGTTGGAGAACGCCGGACTGCCGGTGATGATGGCGGATTTCGAAACGGAGGCGCGCGACGCGACGGGTGCCTGCGAGATCGGGCACGACGAGTGGTGAGGCGGCGCGGCGGTAGCGGCCGTCCAATGGGCTGCTGAGACACCCGCAGGGCCGGGGGAGCCGACGACTCCCTCGGCCACTTGGGGCCGACCACGGCCCGTGCTTAACTCCGAGTTTCCAGTCGCTCAACCAGGGACACTACCATGCAGATCAGCATCCGCAGCCTCGTCACTCTCCTTGCCTTCCTCCCCCTGCTGCTCGGTATCGCGGGTTGCAAGACGGAATACCCGCTCCTCAAAGCTGACGAGTGCCCCAATCTCATCAAACACTCGAAGGCCCTCCTAGGCGAAGGCGTCAAAGACAAGACAGACGAGGAATTGCTCGCCGTGTGCAAGAGGTCGACCGCCCGACAACGGGGTTGCGTCAAGATGGCCACCGTGGCCGCCGACATCATGAAGTGCTCGCTCGTCCAGGACTAACGATCCTGCGGCCGCCCCTCCAGCTCGCGCTGGAACCAACCGCCGGTCATGGCGTCGAGCAAGGCGGTTAGCTCCTCGAGGCGGAGCTCCTTGGTGATCTGCGTCGCCACGTCCCGGGGTGGCGAGAGCAAGAGGTCGACCTGCAACCGGCGGCGCATGTAATAGAGCCGGGTCGACTCCTTGAGGATCCCCTCCATCAGACCGGCGAGGGAGGCGACGTCGAGCTCCTCCGGGTTGAACACCAGCTGAGGCAGGTTCCAGGTGGCCTTGCCGCGCAGCTCCCAGGCCCAGGCATCCACGCCGCGTTCGGTGTAGATGTCGGTCGAGTGCCACTCCTGGTTGACCGTCGCGTCGGCAAGATTGGACTGCACGTAACCGCCGGCGACCTCGACAACCGGCACCAGTGCCTTGTAGGCAGCGCCGGCACGCAGGGAGTTGACCTTGTCCATGTTGACCTTGAAGTAGCGCAGGGCCGCCTCCTGCACCGCCCGCACGTTCGGCTCGCGTTTGAGCGCCGCGAGGGCGCTACGTACGTCCCCCGCCATGGCGGGCGGCGCGGCTCTCGCCTCGATCGCCTCGTCACGGGCCTCGGCGGGTGAAGCGAACACGGCCAGCATCGTGGCCAACAATAGAGTTCTCAGCATCTCTCACCTCCAAAAAGTCTACTCGAGGCTCTGCACCCACTGGAACGATGCCGACCACAGGCCGTCGGTCAGCGCGTCCAGATGTGCGGTGAGCTCCTCGAGTCTCAATTGCAATAGTAAACGGGAACGAGAATCGAGGCTGGGCTGGAAGAGAACCTGCGCCAGCACCCGCCGTCGCTCCTCGAACAGACGTTGCGTTTCGGACTTTAGATTTAGGTAGACAGTGTTGGCCTCGTTGAACATCCGACCAAAGGGCGCCTGCTCCGCATGGAAGACCAGGCTCTGGACGTCCCAGTTCAACACCAGCACAACGTAGGTGTTCGGTTGGCGGAAGGGGCGCTCGAGGAAATATCGTTCCCAGCTCAGATCCGCCAAGAACGCCGCCCCGCTGTAGCTGAATCCCCCGAAGCGGCGATGCCCCACCGCCAGGTTGACCACGGGCAGCAGCCCCCGCCAGCGCGCCCGCTCCCGCAACTCGGCCCGGTCGCCGCGGTGCACGCCGTGGGCACGAAGGGCGGCGTGCATGGTGGCGGCCAGGCTCGGCTCGTGCACTAGCCGGGCGCGGAAACGACGCAGCCCGTCCGGGTCCGGCGCCGACGGTGGCTGCTGCGAGAGGCGGAGCACCTCGGCGGAGGTCAGGATCCAAAGAACCTCAGCGGCGTGTTGGTCAAAGGCGAGGGAGCGCAGCCACCAATCGGAATCATTGATATAAATGGTGGTCCAGCTCGCGCCGCCGTCGTGGGTCTCCCAGACGTTGGTCCAGGTCACCGCCACCAGGTGATCCCCGTCGACCGGATCGCCGGCCAGCCGCTGCACCCGCTGGCCGGTGAACAGCAGACCGCCGATGCGCCGCCACCGGCGTCCGCCGTTGGTGGTTTGAAACAGGCCGTCGGCGGTGGCAAGGGTGACCCGGTCCGCATCCGCCGGATCGATCGCGATCCCGGTGATGTCGTTCTGTTGCGGCAACGACTCGTAGAAGATCCACTTCCAGGACCGTCCACCGTTACGGGTGGCAAAGGCGCCGATGCTGGTGCCAACGAAGATCACCTTCGGGTCGGGGCGGTGAAACTCGAGCCAATGGATGCGCGCCGTTGAGAGTTGCGTGCCGGTCACCGCCGCGAAGCTGCGCCCCCCATCCTCGGAGATGCGCAGGCCCTGGCCGGTGCCGAGAAACACCCGCTGGTGGTGGTCGGGATGGAAAGCGACGAAGACGCAATTCCGCTCCCAGCGATTGGTACCGGGAAACAGGAGCTGCCAGGAGAGACCGCCGTCCTCGGTCCCGAACAGACCGATGGCGCTCGTCGCGAGGGCGACCCGGGGGTTCTCGGGATGCACCGCGACGTGACCGACGAAGGTCGGCTCGCTGCCCTTCTCGGCCAGGGTGCGCTTGAGGTTCATGGTGGCGGCCTTTTTGCCCTTGCG
>JAUUZB010001153.1 GCA_030590185.1 Deltaproteobacteria bacterium | reverse complement strand
TCGGCGCGTTGGTCTCGGTCCGCTCGACCCAGATCACCTGCGCCGCCTTTGAGCTCGAGGGCGAGATCTTCAACGGCCAGCCATACGTGTTCGAGGATGGCAGCGACAACGGCTGCGGCTGCCCCAAAGCGGATGGCCCCTGCGCAGCCGTGAGCGCCGGACTCGCCCCCCCTGAGCCGCTAGCAGCCAGCGAGTAACAGACTCACTCTGCGGTCGCCCCGCACTGGCGGCTCATTACTGTTGCACCTCGAAGGCACCAATGTCCGGCGCAGCGTCTCGCGGCAGGCCCCGCTGATCCGTCTCCGGCGCATTGGTGACCCCCGCGTCAATGGCCGGACTTCCAGGGCCAAGGGCCATGGTGTGCCCAGGCCCCCCGTTGTCCGCCAGATCCTCGAGCAGCGGATCGGCGATCGTGGCGTTCGCGCTGACGAGGGCATTGGAGTTGCTATCGATGACCAGCGACTCGTCGAGCCATTGCATATTGCCACCACCGTCGTGGTCGACCTCGCGGTTGGTGTGGAAGTTCGCCCAGCCGCCGTCGCGATCGGAGGTGTTATTGTAGAACAGCGTATTGGTGAGGCTGACCTCCGCGTCGCCGCCGGCCTGGATGCCGCCGCCGTGGAACCTCGCCCAGTTGTTGGCGATGGTGACGTTGATGAGGTCGGCCGGACCCCGCGAGACGGCGAGTGCGCCGCCCATGCTGGTCTCGTTGTTCTCGTCGACGCGGTTGTTGGCGAAGGTGGCATTGATGAGGGTTAGACGACCATCCATCGTCCAGAACCAGACCCCGCCGCCGCTGCCCCAGGTCTGGTTGCCGCTGAACGTGGAGTTGGATATCGAAAGTCTGTTAGCCGTGGTGACCTGCTCGGACTTCTCGTCGTCCATGGCGAAGATGGCGCCACCCTGCCCGAGCTCGGTCGAGGTGGTGTGGTTGTCCTCGAAGACGCACTGATCGATGATCACGTCCGTGTCGGTGTACCAGTGGGCCACGTAGGAGATGGCGCCGCCGGTCACTCGAGACACGTTGTTGCGGAAGTCACAGCCGCAGATGTGCAGGTGAGCTTCCTGCTGGTTCTGGGACATCGCATCCAGCGAGATGGCACCACCGTTCCCTTCGCCGACGCCCCCCGTTCCAACGAAGTTGGTGCGGTTGTTGACGAAAGACGAGTTGATGATCTTGATGGCGCTCCCTAGCCCGCCGAGGGCACCCCCATTGCTGCCCTCGTTGTCGTTGAAGGTGGCCCCCGAGATCTGCACGTCCGGCAGATTGAAGACGTAGACGGCGCCGCCCCGGAGATCGCCCGGCCCCTCGGGCTTGATGGTGTGGCCCGAAAAGTCGACGTTGATGACCGTCAGCGAGCCGGTGGCCGGCCCGTCGGAGGTGCCATTGCCGCCGTTGGCCATGACGCCGGCACCGGAGCGACGAGCGAAGTGCTCATCGTCCGAGACCTGGTTGTTGCCGTCGATCACTACGGCGTTCTGGAGGGTGAAATGAACCATGCGGGCGACGAACAGATGGGTCGTGCCACCGCCGCTGATGGTGTGGCCGCCGCCGTCGACCACCGTGTCCGGGCCGACATCGAAGTGGCTGGAGGCGGTGACGTCGTCGGTGAGCTGCACCTTGCCGCCCGCCGCGAGGGCCGTGCGGAGCGCCTCCTCGGTAGCCACCTCCGTCGCGCCGGTCATGTCGACCAGCTCGAGGGCCTCGCAATCGCTCGTCGGGGGATCGGGATCGATACCGGCTCCCGAGTTGCCGCTGCCGCCACCGCCACCGGTCCCACCGCTCCCGCCGTCGCCTGGCGTCCACTCGTCCTCGCCACCGCAGGCGACGAGCCAGAGGGTTGCGACCATGATGAAGAGCAGACTCTTGTTGGGTTGCTTCATCCCGTCCTCGCGAGCTCGGCGTCGGTCCAAGGGCTTCAGAGAGTCTCCCCGCCCCGCCTTGAGTCGAGCACCCCTAGAATACACCGACCGGCCGAAGGGGGTTGATAGGCGGACGCTGGGCCCCAACGGGCCGGCCGCCGTTGCCTTTGTGGGGAACTTACGGCACGATTTTGCTGCGTCCTTCACCAAGACGCCGAGAAAGACCCATGAGCCTTCATTCCCGTCCGTCCGCCAGTCCTTCGCGCTCCTCCACGGGGCTCCACCTGCTTGGCTGGGCGCTGGTCGTCAGCTTCGCGGTCTCCCAGCCCTCGTGCAGCTTGGAGGAATTGGACAACCCCCTTGACCAGCCGCCTCCTTGGAGCGTTGGCTCGGTGGTTGCTTGGGTCGACAAGGGCGTGCTGGCTGAGGTCGAAGCGCCCTATGGCCCGGTAAAGATCGTGCGCCTCGAAGGCAGCCACTACGACATGGGCTACCAGTACGGCTACCTCCTGGGTGATTCGATCACGAGCCTCTGGGATCAGGTGATGATTCCCTACCTCGCGGACATGCTGGGGCTCGGGGCCCCGTTGGTCGAGATCGTCTTCCCGGCGCTCATGGACGAAGCCTGGAAGCACATGCTGCCCTTCACCCCGCAGATCTACCTGGACGAGCTCGAGGGAGTGGAGGCGGGAGCAGCGGCTGCGGGACACCCGGATCCAG
>JAUUZB010000217.1 GCA_030590185.1 Deltaproteobacteria bacterium | reverse complement strand
GTCGGTCACCCGCAGTTGCGATGTGCTCGCCGGCAGGTTGATCCCCTCGGGTAGCTCGACGACGTTCAGCTTCGCGAACGCTCTGCTCCGCGCTTGCACGTCACCGTCGTACCAGGCGTTGAAGCCCAGAACGCCCCCAACGAGAATCGCCGCGACGATGCCTTCGTAAGCCCGGCTCTTCGCCCAATCGGTGGCGCCGCGCCGCGCCGTCGCCACCAGGCCGGCCGACAACGCGATCCCTACGATAACGGCGATCAGGGTCGCGAAGAACGCCTGCTGGTAGCTGCTGAGCGCGCGGCTGAGCATCATGACACGCAGGTCAGGTGGTGCCGACGCTATCGCTTCGAACCCCTGGGCGAGATTCTCATAAGCGAAGGCCGACCCGATTGCGGCAACGAACAGGATCCCGCCCAACCCGGCCAGGAGTGAGCCCGAGAAGGCGGCCGCTCGCTGATTGGCGTCCTCTTTGTCTGACCATGCACGACGCATCGCCAAGCCGGTCCCGATCAACCCGGCGCAGCCAGTACCCGCGACCACAAAGCCGAACTCGCGGGTGATGCTGGCGATGCCGAGGGAGGCCGCCAACATCTGCCCGAACATATCCGGCGGCGCCGTCGCGACCGCTTCGAACGCGTACTGCATGCCAATCATGGTCCCGCCGAGGCCGGTGGTGGCGACCAGCGCCGGAACCAGGAGATGGACAAAGAGCGGCACGCGCGCTCGCAGACTCATGATGCCGAAAAGGATGCCGGCGACCGGCTGTCCCATCATCAGCAAGGTAATCAGGTGCATGAAGAAGCCGCCGTTGATGTACCAGCGGGCAAAGCCCCCCAGACCCCCGGTCATAGCGGCCAGTGCGATCAGGATGAAAACCAGCCCTCCGAGCTGGGAGATGATGATCAGAGCCATCGCTGCTCCCGAGAGTTTCTTCGCGTTGCTGGTCATGGAAACGGTCCCTCCTCAAAACCCCGCCCGTCCGCATCGAGCGGCCTTCCGGGCGTGCTGGTTTTGGAGACCATACCCCAGCGGAGGCGGCGGGGACCAAGCGTTTCGCGCTGGGTCCGGCGCCAACGACACGTCGGCCGATGGTCCGATTCGTTGCAGACAATGCCTCGGTGGCATGCTGAACCGCTACTACGGCAGTGATTTGAACGTTGTCGATGTTGCGACGCGCAGGTGCGGGAATGTTTGCGCTCGCAGCTGCGCAGACATCAGACGGCTCGCGGGGTTGGACCAGTAGCACGACCTTGTCCCGCCGCCACCTGACGGGTAAACGATCCTGCGACGCGTGCAAAGAGCACTGCAGCTCACGGCGGCGCAGGGGACGGGTGATGCTGCTCAAGATGGCCTGGCGCAACATCTGGCGTCAAAAGCGTCGAACCCTGATCACGGTGATCAGCCTGACCTTCGGGGTCACCGGCATCGTGTTCATGCACAGCTACGGCGGCGGGGTTTGGGAGGAGGTGGTCGCCATCATGACCCGCACCACCCTCGGCAACTTGCAGGTGCACGGCAACGGCTACCAAGAGGAGCCGGCGATCTACAACACCGTGCCGGATCCGCAGGCGGTGGAGGCGCAGCTCGCGCAGTTGATCCCCAACGCCCATCCGCTGCGGCGGGTCCTCGGCTTCGGCTTGGTCGCGGCTAGCGAGCTATCCACCGCCGCCATGATCGTCGGCCTCCAACCGGACCGCGAGCGCGCTAGCAGCCAGCTGCTCGCGGTCGACCCGGCCGAGGGCGGACGGGACCTCGCCGCCACTCCGGCCATGGAGGTGGTGGTCGGCCGGGACCTCGCCGCGCAGCTCGAGGTCGGGGTGGGCGACGAGCTAATCCTGCTCGGCGAGGCGGCGGACGGCTCCTTGGCAAATGACCTCTACCAGATCGTCGGCTTAGCCGACGCCGGCTCGGCGGAGATGAACGCCAGCGCCGTGTTCCTCCACCTCGAGGACGCCCAGGCGTTCTTCGCCCTCGACGATGGCGTGCACCAGATCCTGGTCAACATCGATGGCCAGGCTGAGGATGTCTCTGAGCCGGTCCGGGTGCTCCGTGACGCCCTCGATCTCGAGACCCTCGAGGTGCTCGGCTGGGCGGAGATCGCACCGGAGCTCGAGGGGATAGTGCGGTCCAAACGCCAGGGTTTCCACTTCGTCGACTTTTTGGTCTTCGTCATCGTCGGTCTCAGCATTCTCAACACCATGGCGATGTCCGCCTTCGAGCGAACCCGCGAGTTCGGGGTGATGGCCTCCCTCGGCACCTCCCGTCGGCGCATCCTCGGCTTGGTGGTCACCGAATCGCTGATGCAATGCGGGGTGGGCCTGGTGGCCGGAATCGTCTGCGGCGTCGCCATCCTCTACGGCGTCGGCACCATCAACCTGGGGGAGCTCGTCGACACCTCCGCCTTCGGCGAGATGCGGATGCCGAAGGTCATCGTCCTCCAGCCGAAGCTCTCGGCCATCACCAGCGCTGCCGTCACCGTGGTCCTGACGGCGCTAGCCGGCGGTCTGTGGCCCGCTTGGAAAGCCTCCCGCCTCAACCCGGTCGAAGCGGTGAGGCAGATCTAATGTTGAGTATACTCAGGATATCCTGGCGGTCACTCTGGCGGACCCGACGACGAACCCTGCTCAACGCCGGCGCCGTCGGTTTTGGCCTCGCCTTGCTGTTGTTCTACTCCGGCATCTTGACCGGCATGATGAACGACGCCCAGAACGACCTCGGCAACACCGGCATGGGCCACATCGAGATCTACGCCAAGGACTACCGGAGCAAAAAGGACGCCCGCCACCTGATCGCCGACCCGGAACGGGTCGCTCGGCAACTGGCGGCCGGCGCACCGCCGGAGAGTCACGTCGGATGGCGTGTCCTGGTTCAGGGGCTGGCCTCGAGCGCCTGGGGCAGTCGCGGGGTGCGGCTGCTCGGCGTCAATCCGGCGCAGGAGGCGCAGCTCAGCCACTACTTCACGACGCTGCGGGAGGGCGAGGTGCTGAGGGCGGACGACCCGCGCGGCATCGTCATCGGCGAGGGTCTCGCCCAACGGCTCAAGCTCAAGGTGAAGAGCAAGGTGCGGGTGATGACCCAGCGGGTCGACGGCGAGATGGGGGCTGAGATGTTTCGGGTGCGGGGGATCTTCCGCGCCCTCTCCCCCGCCGTCGGCAAGAGCCAGGCCTTCGTCACCGCCGACGCCGCGCGCCGGCTGCTCGGCGTCGACGCCGGTGCCCACCAGGTCCTGGCCCAGCTACCGCGGGCCTCCCTCGCCGGGCCGCTCGAGAAACGCGTCGAGGCCGAGCTCGGGGAGCGCTATGAGGTGCTCTCCTTTGCCGAGCTCTTTCCGGCCCTCGCCCAGTTCGAGAGGATCATCTCCAAGGTGGAGCTCATCTCGATCCTCGCTGTCTACCTGCTGGTCGGCCTCGGGATCCTGAACACCATGTTGATGTCGGTCATGGAGCGTACCCGTGAGTTCGGCGTGATGATGGCGGTCGGCACCCGGCGCTGGCGTCTGACGGCCCTGGTCCTCGGCGAGGCCTTCTGGATCGGCGCCATCGGCGTCGCGCTCGGCTCCGTCGCAGGCGTGGGGATCACCTGGGCCTGCGCCGAGTACGGACTGCTCGACTGGAGCGAGTCGATCGGCGCGGGCATGGACTTCGCCGGCTCCACCATGGCCATGGTGATCCGGCCGGTCCTCGAGCCGCTCCCCGCGGTTCGGGCAGCGTTGGTCGTCTGGTTGTTGACCCTGATGGTCGGTTTCTATCCCGCCTGGCGGGTCTCGCGGCTTTGCCCAGCTGACGCCGTGCGCGCCAACTGATGGAGGAAGACATGGCGGTTGTCGAAGTCAAAGGCGTGACCAAGGATTACACCGAGCAAGGCGAGATCACCACGCGCGCCCTGCGTGGCGTCGACCTGACGGTCGAGGACGGGGAGTTCATGGCGATCGCCGGGCCCTCCGGCTCCGGCAAGACGACCCTGCTCAACATCATCGGCGCCCTCGACGCGCCGACCGCCGGGACGGTAGCCGTGGGAGGCAGGAACCTCTCCGGCCTGTCGCACGACCAGCTCTCCGACATGCGCCGCGATCTGATCGGTTTCGTCTTCCAGGCCTACAACCTCTTTCCCGTGTTGACCGCGGCGGAGAACGCCGAGTACGTGTTGGAGCTCAAGGGGGTGCCGGCGGCCCAGCGTCGCGCTCGAGTGCGGGAGCTCTTTGACCAACTCGGGCTCGCCGACTATCTCGACAGCATGCCGCTCAAGATGAGCGGCGGTCAGCAACAACGGGTGGCGGTCGCCCGAGCGATCGCTTCAGAGCCCGCCGTCGTCTTGGCTGACGAGCCGACCGCCAACCTCGACCAGGCCACCGGCAAATCCCTCGTCGAGATGATGCGCCAGCTCAACCGCGATCGCGGCACCACCTTCGTCTTCTCCACCCACGACCCGATGGTGCTCGAGCAGGCGGACCGGGTGGTGCGACTGGTCGACGGCCAGGTCGCGGCGGACGAGCGCAAGGCGACTTGAGGCTGGCTCCCGAGGGCCCCATACCGGAGTCGTCGGCGCAGCCTGGACGAGAGATCTGGCCAGGACGGTACGCTGCCCTGCCTCAGTTGACCTCCCGCGGCACCAACGAAAAGCCATCCAGGGTCATACTCGCCTCCGCCTCCGCCTCCGCCTCGTCGAGTAGCTCTTGGGGGTCCGCATCTCGGAGGGAGAGATCGAGTGGAAACACCTGTACTCTCGATCCCAAGGTCATGGCGAACTCTGTGCCATCGGGCGAGAAGGCTACGCCTGCGCATTCGGAGGGTGCTCGCAGGACGAGCAACAACTCTCCCGTCTCGACCGACCACAGGCGCGCGGTCCAATCGTCTGAGCCGGTCAGCAGGTATCGATCGTCGGGTGAGAACTGGACCTCGTTGATCTAACGCCCGTGCCCCTCGAGCTCCAGCGGCTCGGTCCACCCCGTCGTCTCCCACAGCTTGAGCTGTCCGTGGTGATCGGCGGAGGCGAGCAGCTTGCCATCGTGTGAGAGGGCGAGGGCCTCGACCCTCTCGCCGTGACCCATGATGCGCGTCAGCCGTCGGCCGTCGGCTACCGTCGAGAGCAATATATCGCGGTGCGTCCCCGCCGTGAACAGAGCCTCGCCGTCGGGGGAGAACTCCACAGGGCCGCGGCCCTCGACCCTTTGCACCAGCTCGCGGCTGGGAAGGTCCCAGATCTCCGTCTCCCTGCCGAGGAATCCGACCGCGAGCCGATTGCCAGCGGGAGATTACGCCAGATGGTGCACAAAGAAGTCACTCCCGGGCACCGTAAAATCGACATCCCCGGTCTGAGCATCATAGATCTCGACACCATCCCTTCCCGCCGACCGAATCCCGACCGCCAACCGCGGGCCAGCTTTCCTTGCTGCAACACCACTACGCCGGTGAGCTACGGCACCTCGACGGGCGGCGCCGACGACGCCACAGCCCCCCGAACAGGCCCAGAGTCAACAGAGGCAACGCGTTTCCAAATAGCCCCGTAGCCCCATAACTGCAGCCACCGGGCAGCCGTGGTGAGTTTGTCTCCTCGCAGTCGATCAGGCCGTTGGCGTTGGCATCCGCGTCAGCGACGCCGCAACCACGAACGCTCGCCTCCGTTTTGAGCCAATCCGCCACAAACAAACAGCTCAACCGTGAACGGATCATTCGGGCAGTTGTCGATGATGTCCGGGGTGGGGATGAGCTATGAAACCGAACGAGCCGGTGGTACGCCGTCGTTGTTCTCCAACAATCGCGAGGAGCTGGGCATGAGTCGGGCCGCCATCGTCGTTTTTCTTCTCCTTACCGCCGGCTGTGGCAGCATCATCTCAGCGCTGCCCGGCGTCGGTAGCTCCCAGTCGGCGCGCAGCGACGAGTCGCGCTCCTACTCACTGGCCTACGACGGCGACTATGCATTCACAGTGGAACCGCTGGATCAGGTCCTCGCCGAGGAGGGGCTACAGCCGGTTGAGGACTACAACGGCCTGCGGCTGCCCTTCAATGAGAACACCACCGTTCTCTTCGAGAAGTCGTCGAAGAACGACGTGGTCACCATTCGCCTGCAGATCAAGACGCTCAAGAGCGTCCCGTCAAAGACCAAGGATGAGACCTACACCGCGGCCAAGGCCTTTGCCGAGGCGCTCTGGGCCAAGGTGGTTCCGCGGGCGGCCGCCGTGGAGGAGACCGTCCTAGCGGAGCGGCGAATCGCGGCTGTGGCTGAAGCAGGCGCCCGCCAGGCCGAAGCGTCGGCCCGTCAAGCCGAGGCGGACGCGCGCCGGGCCGAAGCGGAGGCCCAGGAGGCAGAGGCCCGCGCCGCCGGGGACGGGACGGCGGCCGCCAACGATTCGGGCGACTCCGGCTTCACCGCCTCCGACGCCTTCGGCATCATGGGCGCCATTGGCCGCGGTGGCGCAGGCGCAGACGCAAGCGCAGGTGGCGCACCGAGCTCCGGCGGTCGTTGCTGCGTCAACAAGCGTTACTACCACTGCGCCAGCGCCTCGGACCTCGATCGCTGCGCCGGTGAGTTCGCTCGCTGCATGGCGAAGTGCTCCATGGGCGACATGGGCTGCACCGACAACTGTCTGCGCCACCATCCGCCGGATCCGTCGAGCTGCGAGCGAGATTCCAGCAAGGACGGCAACTGCTAGGAGCTGCCGATTCGCCCGGTCGAACCGGCGTGGAGAGTTCCGACGTCGAGTCCCCCCCTACAGCCCAATGTCGGCCGGGACCGGGACCGGGAGCGCGGTGGAATCGAAATTGAGATCGTTGCCGTCC
>JAUUZB010001095.1 GCA_030590185.1 Deltaproteobacteria bacterium | reverse complement strand
TGAGCTTTGTCCCGCTCGTGTCGAAGTAGTCGGTCGCCAGGCCGATGAGCCGGTTGGGGTCGATGTACCAGATCACCTTCGAGTAGCCGGTGTCCTCCTTGACCTCATCGCTGGCCGCGACCCCCTCGACACCCTTGCAGGCAACCCCGTCGATGGTCCTGCCTGCGACGAACGCATACTTCCAATCGCTCAGCTTCGGCCGGCCGATGTCGTAGTAGGTAAAATCGCTCGACATGAAGTTGCCGCCGCTGCCCGAGGCGCTGATCCGGTTCACCCGCCGCAGCGCCGGCATATAGAGCCGCCGGTCATCCTCGCCATCGTTGTGCTCGATGGTCAAAAAGCCCGTACCCCGCACGTCGGCGGGTTGGACGAAACGCATCAACATGCTGGTCTCGCCGCGCTCGTTCTTCTTGGACCACATCTTGATTTCGCGCACCTTGGTGTCGCCGCGCTTATTCTCGAGGACCAGCTTCAAGTTGCCCTGCATGTCCTTCCACGACGAACGTGTGAAGACTTTGTCGACCAAGGCCTTGGCATCATCGGCCGCGGCGGCTGGCACTACCGCGGCCAGAGTCACGGCAAACGCCGCGAGCGTGAAGTTGTGACGCTGCAAGATCATGCAACCTCCGGAGCAGGGTCGTTGGACGCACGTTCGTGGTCCAGGAACACCTTGGGTTTCAGGCTGACAAATACGACGGGTAGAATGGTTAGCGCCGCAAAGGCGCTGGTGACCATGGTCAACGCAATGAGGGCGCCCATGTGCGCGACGCCGCGAAACTCACTGAAGAACAGGGCAAAAAAGCCGGCTGCCACCGTCAGGGCGTTCAAGAAGATCGAGACGCCGCTGGCTTTCATGGTGGCGACGACCGCCGCGCCATAGTCGAGACCTCGGCGCCGGTCGCGCTGGTAGTTGTGCACAAAGTGGATGGCGTAGTCGATGCCAACCCCAACCGCCACCGAGCTGGTCGCTAGGGTCATGATATTGAGTGGGATGCCGGTGAGGCCCATGACACCAAAGTTCAAGAACAGGCTGAAAAACAGCGGCAGGGTACAGAATATCCCGATGATCGCGGATCGAAACATGAGAGCCGTGACGACCAGCACCATCAACAGGGAGGTCAGGATCGACCAGGCCTGACCGCTGACCACCATCTCGTTGACGGCGCGCATCAGCTCGGCCATGCCGGTGAGCTCGGCCTTCACCTCACCGAAATTCTCGGCGATGAAACCGCGCACCGCGTGGTGCACGTCGGTGAGCACGGTGGCCCGGTCGCTGTTGACCATGACGTTCATTTTGGCGGTCGAATAATCGTAGGTGACCATGTTCGCGAAGTCACCGGGCTTGCCGCTCATCTCGTAGAGGGCCAGGTATTGAGCGATGAGCTCCTTGCCGGGAACGTCGAACTCGACCTCTACCTCCCTTTCGACTCCCTCCTCCTCAATGACGTCGATGCCCTTCTCACGTTCAACTTCCTTAGGCAGGCGGTATTGATCGTCGGTGTCGCCGTGCAGCACCCGGTGCATTTGTTTGATGAAGCCGGTCAGGGACTGCACGCTGCCGACGTTCGGGTGCTTGGCGAGGAAGGTCTCGAGGGCGTCCATCTTGGCGAGGACTCGGGGATCCTTGATGGCGTCCGGCTCGATCCCCTCGATTACGATCGTCAGGCTAGAGCTGCTGGCGAAATGCGCGTTGACCGACTCGGTGGCGACCCTAAATGGGTGGTCCGGGCGGAAATTCGAGAGGTTGCTGAACTCCGATGGCACCTGTGTGGCACCGTAGGTCGCGGCGGCCACGACCAACAGGATCGCGAAACCGACCGCACCCTTGCGCCGGACCAAGAACGCCGCGTAGCCGCCCGCCAACCGCTCGAGCGCCGTGAAGCGCCCGCCCGCTCCGCCCGCCTCGGCTTTCACCTGCGGTAGTTTCAACAGGCAGAGCACCGCCGGAATGAAGGTGATCGAAAAGAGCATGGCGGCGATGACCCCAAAGGCGGTGAACAGACCGAGGATCGCGATCGACCTGATGCCGGAGGTGCTCAGGGCGACGAAACCCAAGGCGGTGGTGATCGAGGTCAGGATCACCGGGCGGTTGAGCTCGGCCATGGTGGCGCGTACCACCTGTTCGGGAGTGCCACCGGCGCGGGCCTTAGCGTAGTAGCCCTTGAGGATGTGAATACCGTCGGCCACGCCGATGGCGATGAGCAGAATCGGCATCACCTCGGTGCTGTGGGTGATCGGCTGGCCGAGGTACCCCATCAACCCCATGGTCCAGACCACCGCTGAGATCACGACGCCGACCGGCAGCCCGAGGCCACGACCGCTACGGAAGAAGAACACCAACAACACGATGACGATCAGGAGGGCCGCCGAGGACAACATGCCCATGTCCCGGCCCATGATGATCTTCGACCAATAGGTAGCCGCGGCGCGGCCGGTTACGTGCAGGGTGAAGCCCTCGTTGAGCGCCGGGTCGTTGGCAATCGTGATGATCCCCTCGGCACAATCCGCCTCCCGAGTCCCAGCCTTGATGAAGACCATCATCGCGATAGCCGCCGCGTCTTGGCTGATCACGGTATTGACGAACAGCGGCTGCGCGAGGAGTTTGGCCTTGAAGGCCTCAGCTTCGGCCGCGGTGCGCGGCAGTGGATCGGCGGCCTCCTTGACCTCCATCCCGCCCTCGACGGCGGAGATGATGCGCGCATTGGTCGGGCTCATCACCGATTGAACCCCTTC
>JAUUZB010000207.1 GCA_030590185.1 Deltaproteobacteria bacterium | reverse complement strand
GTCGAGGATCCGGACGTTCGTCTCGACGCGCAGATGGGCGAGGATGCCGTTTATATCTCCGGGCAGGCGGGTCGGCCCCTCGGCTATAGCCTGGCCCTGGTCAATGGCAGCCGGACCTCCCTGGGGCGCTTCCGCCGCGAGGCGGTCAGCGGTCAAGACGTCACCGCCATGGTGCTGGTCATGCGCTCCAAGAGTGGTCGCCATATCGCGGTGCTCAATCGTTTCGACATCGACGACAACGGCGACCAGCGCTCCCTGTCCTACGGCAAGGTTGTCCGGGCCAAGCGCTCCACCAAGCCGGTGCGCGGTGGCGCCGCTGCCGAGCCCGTGGTCGTCGAGCCTTTCTCCGACCCGAGCCTGGTCCTCGCCCAGCAACTGCACGGCTTGGCCAGCTCCAGCTACTGAGCCGTACCGTACCTGCCCGCTGCCCGTTGACCCACCAACACGAAATGCCGTAGCGTCCGGCTCCCGAAGACCTTTGGCGGCGCGCGACTGCGTTCACCAACGGCTGGGGAGCTGCACATGAAAATCACGATCAACGTCGTCACCCTCCTGTTCCTGGCCCTGGGCACGGCCTCCTGCGCCCTCATGTCTCAACCGGGGGGCCTCAAGGTCTCGACCGAGGGGCAGGCCAAGCTCGGCCGTGAGCTGACCGGAAGCACCTACTACCTCGCCGCCTCCATGAGCTCGGGGGCGTTCTTTGGTCAGGGGGACAAGCTCTTTGCCGATCCCCGGCCCGCCGAGATCATCTCCCTGTTCAACCAAGAGGGAAAACCGCTCGCGCCACCGCGGTTCGAGGGCGCGCCGCTGTGGGCCGGCATGCCGGTCAAGGTAACCCGGGTGCTCTTCCCGGATGACTTGGCTGATCGCCCCGCGAGCTACCCCACGGCACACACCTGGCTTGAGCTCGAGCGCCAGGATGAGAAAGGCCCGCCGGTCGTCATCGTGTTGCCCAAGGATATCGCCACGGAGGTGGCCTTTCGGGAGCAAATCGCCGACTATCTCGGGAGTAAGGCATGGGTTGATAGTTGGCTCCTGCAACGATCACCCACGGTGCTAGACGGGATCTACGCCAAGGAGATCCAGGAAGGCATGAGTCGATCCGAGATGTTCGCGGCGTTCGGCAAGCCCAAGAACGCCAGTCGGTTGTCAGATACAAGTATTTTGGAGCACGTTGCCCAGTACGGCGACCTCTTGATCACCCTGACCGGCGGCATGGTCAGCAAAATTGTCAGTCAGAGGGCGGTTGCCGAGGCGGCGCGCATCGCGGCGGAGGAGGAGGTCAAGAAGCGCGAGGCGACCGAGGCGATCCGGCTCGCGGCGGCCGAGGAGAAACGTCAAAAGGAGGAGGCGGCGCGCAAGATCCGGGAGGAGGAGGAGGCGCGTGCCCTCGCGGTGAAGAAGGCCAAGGAGGCCGAGGAGCGCCGCATGCGTGAGGCCGAGGCGGCCCGGATCGCGGAGATCGAGCGCGTCAAAAAGGAGGAGGAGCGCAAGCGGGTCGAGGCGGAGCAGCAGAAGAAGCGCGAGGCAGAGCAGGCGCGCCTCGAGAAGGAGCGCAAGGCCCAGGAGAAACTCGATAAGGCCGCCAAGGCCAAACAGGAGAAGCTCGACAAGGCCGCCAAGGCAAAGGCGGAGAAGGAACGCAAGGCCCAGGAGAAGCTCGATGAGGCCGCCAGAGCCAAGGCGGAGAAGGAGCGCAAGGCCCAGGAGAAGCTCGACCGGGTCGCCCAGGCAAAGCGCGACAAGGAAGAGCGCGAGCTCGCAGCCCGCGAGGCCGCGGCAAAGACCCAGGCTGAGAAGGATCGCCTAGCCCAGGAGCGCGCGGCGCGGGAAATGGCGGAGCGCGAGCGGGTGGAGCGCGAGGCGAAGGACAAGGCAGAGCGCGACGCCGCGGCGCGGGCAGAGGCGGCGCGTAGGAAGCTCGAGAACACCGCGGCGGCGCCCCCATCCGAGGAGGAGCTGCAGCGGGCGGGCGCTGAGCTCGACGCCAAGCGTGGCAAGATCGAAAAGCGCATGGCCAAGGCCGAGTCGCGCATCAAGAAAGACGAGTCGCGCAACCGGCGGTCGGTCGACAAGGCCCAGGCCTACGTCGAGAAAATCGAGAAAATGCGTGACGCCGCAGTTATTAAGGTTCAGGGCCCGGTGGGGGAGGCCGAGATCGGGGTTGATGAAGCTCGCGAGGCGCGGCCGGTGCCGGGCTCCAAGGGCCGCAAGCTCGGGCTCACCCTTGAGGATGTCACGCCCCTGCTCCAAAAGGACCTGAAGCTCGACGGCCCCGATTGCGCCTACGTGCTCGACACCCGCGCGGCCGGGGTGGAGAACGGCTTCGAGGCCGGGGACGTGATCTGCAAGTTCAATGACGTGGCGATCAAGGACTCAACCCAGCTCGAGGCGGCGGCGGCCGAGGCGCCCCTCGACGCGCCGGTCTACGTGGAGATCCTCCGCAAGGGCAAGGTTGACGTGTTGATCCTGTCGGAGTTCGGCGTGGTGGACGAAGCCGCGGTGGCCGCCGCCCAGGCTCGGCTCGACGGGGCCAAGGCCAAGGTCAGCGAGACCGAGGCCCTGTGGCGGGACGAGGTCAGCAAGGCCCGGGACAAGTTGCGGCAGGCTGAGACCGCCCTGGAGAAGAAGCTCAAGCCGTCGCGGGACGAGCTCTTCGCGGCCCAATGTGAGCTCGCGGATCTCGAGGGCCGGCCCCGGCCGCTACCGACCGTGACCCACGCCAACCGTCGCAAGCTCGGACTGCGGCTCGGCGTGGCCTCGGCGGATCTGCTGCGCAAGAACCGGCTCGAGGCGGGCGCCCTGGTGGTTGAGGTTAGCCCAGGGGGCGCCGGTAGCGCCGCCGGTGTGCGCGCCAACGACATCATCAGTCGGTTCAACGGCAAGCCGGTGAAAGACGCGCGCGGTTTGGCAGGGCTCGCCGCGGCCGCACCCCGTGACGCGGCGGTGCCGTTTCAGGTGATGCGCAATGCGCACGTGGTGAAGCTCACCCTCTACCCCGAGGGCGAGGCGCCGCCCGCCGCTGGTCCCGCTCGAGAGCGTGGTCCGGTCGGCCCGGCCCGGGAACGTGGACCGGTGGCGCCGGCGCGCGGTCCGGTTAGACGCGGTCCGGTGGTTCCGAAGGGGAAGTGATCTCCTGGCGGTGACGTCGGCGTCTGCGTCGCCGGTTAGACGCGGTCCTGTGGTTCCGAAGGGGAGATGATCTCCTGGCGGTGACGTCGGCGTCTGGGTCGCCGGTTAGACGCGGTCCTGTGGTTCCGAAGGGGAGGTGATCTCCTGGCGGTGACGTCGGCGTCTGCGTCGAAGGGCGAGCCCGAGCAGCAGGCAGGCGAGGGCAGCTGCGCCATGGGCGCGGGCCGCGACACAGCCCAGGTTGTTGGTCGAGCCAACGTTGACGGCGCCCGCTGAGCGGATTTGGGTCGAGGCGCTGTGTGTGCCGAAGGTGGCGTTCACCGTGCGGTCCAGCTCATCCTCCCCGAACTCGTAGATCAGCAGATCGCCGAAGCCATAGAGCAGGTAGCCTTCGATGTCCCAGCTGTACTCCACGCCATAGATCGGCACGCCAGTGTTGCTGTAGGCCTGGGCCAGAACCATGAGCTCATCCCCCTGGTGGGCGTCCTGGTCATCCTCTTTGAGTAGCGACACGTTGTCGATGCTGCTGGCGCTCACCGCGACCAGGGTGCGGGTGGTGATCACGTCGCCGTCGACCGAGAGATCGAAGTCGACCGAGCCGGTGCGATAGGGCGTGATCGAGAGCCAGTCGCGGTCTTTGCCCCAATTAGTCCGGCGACAGTTGAAGGTGGCCGCGGTGTCGTCGGCGGATGAGACCTGAAGCGCGCCGTTGCCGAACAGCTCCTGGTCGCCGGTGAAGTAGCGCACCATGAAGGTTCCGGTGCCGTTCTCGAGGATCCAGGGATCCGTGCTCAGCGCCTCCTCCGGGGGCCACTCGAGGAGGAGCGGTCCGTGGTAGAGGAGCTCGATGGAGTCGGGTTTGCCGACCGTGACCTCGCGGCTGTGGATCTCCGAGCCGTCTTCGTGGGCGACGATCAGTCGAACCGTGCCGCCCGAGAGCGCCCTGGCCAGGGCGTGCAGGCTGGCGTCGATTCCGCCCTCCTCATTTGGGTGAGCGCTGACCCCTTGGTCCGAGATCTCCAACACCTCCGGGTTTGAGCTGATCAGCCGCCATCCGACCATGGCCTCGTCGCGCTCGCTGGAGCGCACCGTGAAGCCGATCTGGGTGCCCTGGATGTAGGGGCCGTGCAGATCGTCGTCCGGGAGGGGATTGAAGCTCAAGCTCCAGTCGACGTCGTCGACGATGGTGACGCTCTGGCAGGCGGTGAGCAGGGGGAAGCCGAGCAGGGCCGGGAGGATGGTGAGCAGCGCTTGGCGTGGCATTACGGATAGGAATGTGCAAACGCTGGGCCAGGTAGCGGGCGCCAAATCTCCTTTGTTTTTCGCGCGTTGTGGATGGTCCGGGCAGGCAGGTGTGACAGCTCCGTCATGGGTGAAGGGCGGTGACCGCATGGTGAGACTGTGGGCGCGGCCGGCGGCGTGACCCGGGGCGGCCCGCGCTGATAGGGGAGGGGCATGGGAACCCGGACCCGCACCCGGCCGGATGAGTCGCGCTACCCGGGCCGGATCACGGCCGAGGGCCACCGCGACCTGCAGGCCGAATCGGCTCGCCTGTGGACGGTGGAGCGGCCGGCGGTGACCGATGGGGTGGCCACGGCCGCGGCCGAGGGGGACCGCTCTGAGAATGCCGAGTACATCTACGGCAAGATGAAGCTGGCCGCCATCGACCGGCGGCTGCGGTACATCGGCAACCGTCTCAAGGTCCTGACCGTGGTCGAGGCGCCACCGCCGGACGACGGCCGCGTGCACTTCGGGAGCTGGGTGAAGGTCGAGAGCGAGGCGGGTGGGGAGCGTTGTTACCGCATCATCGGTGCGGATGAGTCGAACGCCGAGCGTGGTTGGATCAGCGAGTCCTCCCCCATGGCCAAGGCCTTGCTCGGGCGCGAGCTCGACGACGAGGTGATGGTGCGGCGACCCAAGGGCGACCTGTTGTTGACCGTGGTCGAGGTGTACGTCACGGATCCGGGTGGGGGCGGCTAGAACAGCTCGAGCTGGGAGAAGTCTTCGATCGCTTCGCTGGTGTCGTCGCCGTCTTGGATCTCGGTTTTGATGATCGGGGTCTGGCTCGAGTCGATCACGAAGAAGGCGTTGTCTGGGTGGCGTTCCTTGAGGAGGCGCATCGCTTCGCTGACCAGGGCTAGGTTGTCGGGGGCGTCCTCGGACATGCCGAAGCGGTGATGGGGGTTCTTGCCGTGGCGTTCCATGGCCATCTCCACGAGGCGCACGATGGCGATTTTTTTGAGCTCCGGGATGGAGCGTTGGCGGTTCGGGTCACCGAGGCGGGCGCGGGTTTCGCGGTGGCTGACCGGGATGATGGCGAGATAGCTCGGGAGGGCGGTTAGGTGGCCGGCGTTGTGTAGCTGCGCGATGCCGCGGGCAACGGTGGTGGGGTGGTGGCCGCGGGCGGTGATGATGGCGAGGGGGCGTTGGTTGTGGACGGCGTGGAAGAATAGGTCCCAGGAGGGGCCTAGCCACTCGTTTTTTGGGCCGGCGAGGGCGGTGTTGATGTCTTCGATGAAGGGTTGGTGTGGGGTGGCGGGGGTGGCGTCGGTTTCGGTGACGGTGCCGGCGGCGGTGTCGGCGGTGGTGTCGGTATCGGTGACAGTTTCGGTGTCGGCGTCCGTGTCGGTGTCGCGAAAGCGTCGGAAGCTGCCGATGGCGTCGTTGGTTTGGATTTCGTAGCGCTCCCAGGGGCCGGGCTTGCCTAGCTGCGGGCTCGCGGCGGCGAACTCGGCGGTTGATAGGGCGAGCTCTGCGCCGGTGTCGCGCTCGAAGACGTAGATCGGGGTGGCCAGGCGCATGACGTTGTCGTCGAAGTCGAAGAAGTAGAAGCTCCGGCCGCCCTTGTCCCAGTGGCGGTCAGCGTAGTGCTCGCGCTCGATCGGTAGATCGAGCTGGGAGCCGGTTGTCGACTTTGAACCCGGCATGATGCGCCCCCGAGGCTACCGGACCCGGGGTAGCGGTCAAAGGAATCGGCGCGAAGGTGCGAGTGCTGGTTGACCGCGCTGGGCCGGCCTGCTAGTCATCCGCGTCCGTGTGGGGCTGTAGCTCAGCTGGGAGAGCGCCGCGTTCGCAATGCGGAGGCCGAGGGTTCGATCCCCTTCAGCTCCACCACCTTTCCCAACTCCGCCACGGATAGGATGGGCCGAGCCGAGTGGTTCCGTCAGGTTGTTCTGACGCAGATGCCAGGCCGTGCTACATTGGGTCCGATGGCGACCCCTGGCGTTCTGGTTCAGAAATTCGATAGCTTTGAGGCGAGTGAGGAGGCCGATCGGGCCTTTTATCGCTCGCTAACGGCGCAACGTCGCCTCGACATTCTTTTGGAGCTCATTGCCCGTCATAGGGAGTCGACAGGTGAAGCTGGCCAAGGATTTGCGCGAGTTCATCGGATTGTTGAACTCCCACCGGGTTGAGTACGTGCTGGTGGGCGGCTACGCGGTCGCCTACCATGGATACCCGCGTTACACGGGCGACATCGATTTTCTGGTGCGACCGGCCGAAGCCAACGCGCGCCGGGTGCTCGCCGTCCTCGATCGGTTTGGCTTTGGCGGCGTCGGGATCGACCTCGAAGACCTGACAACGCCGGGAAAGATCATTCAGCTGGGTCAACCGCCAAACCGGATCGACCTGATAACACGCATCACGGGCGTGGAGTTCGAAGCGGCGTGGGCCAATCGGCTCGAGGCTTCGCTCGATGGCCTTCCGGTGGCGGTGCTCGGT
>JAUUZB010000411.1 GCA_030590185.1 Deltaproteobacteria bacterium | reverse complement strand
GGATCCAGGGGCCTGGCAACCCATCCTATCGATGTTCGGCATCTGCGTGGTGATGTGGTTCCTGCGCAGCACCCTTGAGGGCCTCGGCGGCGTGGGCGGCTACACCGACCAACGCTTCTTCGCTGCCAGATCGGAGCGCGAGGCCGGCCTGCTCACCCTGGAGAGCATCCTGTTGTCGGGGTTCCGTTGGACCATGGTCGCCGGCCTGGTGGTGATGGGCTACCACATCGTCGCCCAGGGTGGCGCCGGGGCCGAGATGATTCGCGGCGACGCCGAGCTGGTGCTGCCGGTGGTGCTCGGGCAACTGCTGCCCGCCGGGGTACGCGGCTTGGTGATCGCCGGCCTGATCGCGGCGGCCATGTCCACCTTCGACTCGACGCTCAACGCCGGGGCTTCTTACGTAGTCAAGGACATCTATCAGTCCTACGTGCGACCGCAGGCCACCGACAAACAACTCATGCGCATGTCCCGAATCGCCACAGTCGGTCTATGCGTCGCCGGCATCCTGCTCGCCGCCATCGTGCCGAGCATCAACGAGATCTGGGGTCTGATCACCATGGGGATCGGCGCTGGTCTGTTCGTGCCGCTGGTCCTGCGCTGGTATTGGCCGCGCTTCAACGGCTACGGCTTCGCCTTCGGCACAGCCGCCGGCATCGTCTCGGCGTTGCTGTTCAATACGGTCCTCGGCTGGCCGCTCTACTACGCCTTCCCGAGCGTGATCGGCAGCGCCACCCTCGGCTCGATCATCGCCACCCTGGTGACCGCGCCGACCCCGGATCAAACCCTGGTGCGCTTCTGCGTGCAGATCAATCCCTGGGGGGGCTGGGGAAAGTACGCCAAGAAGGCGGTCGAGCAGGGGCTGATCGAAGAGAAGGGGATCCTGCAACGGATCACCGAGAACCTCAACGACATCATCTCCCTGTGCTTCGCCATCCCGTTTCAGATGTCCCTGCTGCTCGGCGGCATGAGCCTGATCTTCCACGAGTGGACCAAGTTCGCCTTCTTCACCGTGATAGCCGGGGTCAGCGCCGTGGGCCTCTACTTCTTCTGGTACCGCAACCTCAAGGACGAGAAGACCTGCCACGAGGAGGACGCGTACTACGAAAAGCTCGCGGCGGAGGAATCAACGGGCGCCAACGGTTGAGTCTAGACCGATGTTCCGCGGTATTCGCGGTTCGAGGGCCGAACCTCCGGTCAACACTATTGCTCAGTCTCGGGTGTCAGCCACGAGGTCTGAGTCCGTTCTCCCCCCCTCAACACTCTTGCTCAGTATCGGGTGTCAGCCACGAGGACCGAGCGTCAGGCCAATTGGGTTCAGGCGATGGCGGCTACCATGGTCTGGGTGGTTTCTGGGTCGAAACGGGCGCCCCGACCGCAGACGACCTCGACACCCGCGACCAGCTTGTCGAAGAAGCTCTCGCCGGCCCGGTAGCTGAAGCCTGCATCGGTTTTGTCGTCGCTCATGCCGATGACCTTCTTGGCGGTCGGCAGCTTGCGGATCTTGCGGGTCTGGCGATGCTCGCGGATGGCCGCTAGCTCGCTCGGGGCGAGGGCGAAGCTATGATTCTGCTCAGCGGCCTTGAGGAAATTCTCGGAGCGGGCGATGCGGTGGAAGTTATCCTGGCTCATGGTGTCCTCGTGGTGGCTGACACTATGGTTATCGTTCCCAGGCATCCGGAGTTGCGGCAAAAGGCGAAAAATCGCCCCGTGGGCCAGGTTTTTTATTGAGTGAATCCAGGTGCTTGGAGGCTCGATCGCACCCGGTCGCGACCATCATCCTTGGCCCGGTACAGAGCGCGGTCGGCACGTTGGAGCAGATCGTCGAGCACCGCGTCACCGGGCTCGAGCGCCGCCACGCCGAAGCTCACGGTGAGCTGCGTCATCCCGGTAGGTG
Source organism: Deltaproteobacteria bacterium (assembly GCA_030590185.1). The sequence goes on along the minus strand of JAUUZB010000411.1, from coordinate 3,262 downwards.
TAGGTATGCGCATGTCGGAGAAGGCCGTACGCAGGCGTTCGGCGGTGGTCACCGCCACCGCCTGGGGGGTCTCGGGGAGCAGGATCGAGAACTCCTCACCGCCTAGGCGGCCGAAGGTGTCGTAGGCGCGCACCAGGCCCCGGCTGGTTTCGGTGAGCAGCTTGAGCGCCTGGTCCCCCGCGTGGTGACCATAACTGTCGTTCAGATTCTTGAAGTGGTCGATGTCGAGGCTGATCAGGGAGAGCTCCCGGCCGTGACGCAGGGCCCGCTGCAGCTCCTCGGTGCCGATTTCGAAGAAGCGCCGCCGGTTGACCGCCCCGGTGAGCGGATCCGTGGTGGCGAGGATCCGTAGGTGTTCCTCCTTTTCCTTCTGCACGGTGACGTCGGTGTGGATCATGCCGAGCCCGCTGCCGACCTTGAAGACCTTAACGGACAAGCGGGTGCCGCCGAGGTTTGGCGGCAGCGAGACATCATCCATCACGTAGGGCTCGCCGGTCTCGAGGACCCGCAGGTACGCCCGGTGGCGATCGGTGCCGCGGGCCGAGGGGTTGAGCTCCAGGATGTTCTTGCCGATGAAATCCTCCCGGGTGCGGCCGGCCGGGATCAGCTTGATGGAGGCCTGGTTGATCTCCACCAGGTTGAGGTTCGCGTCGAACAGGGCGAAGCCGTCGGTCGCCGCCCTGACAAAGTTGTCGAGCAGGTGCTCGTGGGCCTGCATGATCTCAGCGCTGTGTCGACGGGCCTCGAGGTCACGGAGGATCGCCCAGGCGACCACCAGAGTCGCGACCAGGGCGGCGAGCAGACCGACCGCGTGGAGCAACAACAACCAGCGCGCCTGGTCGGCACGTCTTGCGGCGAGCATCGCGAGGTCGGTGTGGAGGCGATCCTCGACCCGCGCCAACAACCCGATGCGCGCGCTGGAGACCTTCCACCAGTGGGTGGCGTCGACCCCCGGGGACTCCCCGCTCACCGCGCTGTCGATGGCGGCGGTGCGTAGGCGCTCGACCTCCAGTAGAACTGGCCCGCGCATCAGGTTGACACAAAAGGTGAGCTGCTCGCGGGTGGCGGCGTGGCGGAACCGCTCCAGAAACCCCTCCTGGGCGACGTCGAGGGCCAAGAAACGCTTGGCCAGGTCTCCCGTGAAGTGATCCCGGACGAAGCCGACGGTGCCGATCGCCCGCTCTTGACCGGCGTGCTCTTTCGCCCAGAGCAGGCTCTCGTAGGCGAAGATCGAGCGCTGGACCTCCGTCCCGCTCGCCGGTGTGTCGAGCACACCGACCAAGGCGATCACCTGCTCGATGGTCGAGGTGTAATGACCGAGCAGCTCCTCGAAGCCGGTGCGACCAGCATCGACCTGCGCCCGGATGCGCTCGAGCTCGGCTAGGCGTGTCGAGATCTCCGCTAGCGGCGGAGCGAAGCGGCCCGCGTGGCGAACCGTAGCGGCGCGGGTGGCCTCCGCCTGGAAGCGCAGCAGCGCGTCATCGGTCTCCTGGCGTTGCGCAGCCAACGCACCGCCGAACGCATCACCGCTCGAGCTGGCAAAGCCCGAGGAGAAGCCGCGCTCTTTTTGCAGCTCGTGCACCAACCCACCGGCGCGTCCGGAGAGCCGCGAGAGCTGCCGCAAGCTCTCCATCTCATCGAAGAGGTGCCACTGCTCGAGGGTCGCGGAGCCGGTGAGGGCCAAGAGACCCACCATCGGTAAGGAGGTCACCAGGGCAACGCGCAGCCATAGCCGCATGGCACTGAATCGGCGAAACCAAAACATGGTCACGCTCAGGGCGATAGGGGAGCGGCGCTCAGCGGTTCAGATGTTGATGCGAGATCTATGCGATGCCTTGCCAAACCCGTCTAGCCGATTCTGCCCCAAGCCCCGACAACGAACGCTTCGCGCCAGGGTAGGACTATCCTAAGCATGGCTTGGGGTACCGCAAGGGGTTGGCGCAGTGGCGAGCCGACCGCTTCCCTAGGGCCGCGCCTCCGCGCTCGCGATCAATTTCGGCGCGGCGAGCTCCGGTGGGAGCTTGGCCCCCATCTTTTTGACGAAGGGCGGCAGGAGGAGCTGATAAAACGCCTCGGCTCGCACCCGGACGACGCCGGCCGCCGGCAGCACGTAGCGCAAGACCCGCCGCTCGTGTGGGGCGAGGCGGGTATCACCGAGCACCTGGGTGGCCTTGGGGGGAGGTGCAAACTCTCCTGCGGCATCGCCGAGATGGTAGGCGAGCAACGCCTCCGGGGCATTCTCGCCGAAGGGATGGCGGGCGAAGTTTTGCCAGCGGACCTTGCCGTTGGCATCGAGCCCGACCACCCGCACGAACACGTGCCGGAACGGCGCGCCGGTGGGTAACTTGTGGGGCAACAGATTGAGCAGGGTCACCTCGGCGGTGACTCGATCTTTTTCACGACGCGCGCTCACCTCCATGGCCAGCCCCCGGCGCACGACGTTCGGGTCGTGACCGCCCATCATCGAATGATCGGCGACGCCGTTGACGGTAGGCAGATGGCATGCCTGACAAACGACGTCCGCCTCGGCCGCTGCGATCTCGTCCCCGGTTTGACACAGCGCCACCCCCTTGGAGTTGGAGCGTTTGTCATGGCAGCCCATGCAGGCGGCGTTGGTCTTGAGCAACATCGAGTTCCCGGTCACCGGATGAGGATGGGAGTCGTCGCGGGGCCCGGCCATGATCGCGCCCGAGGCGCTGTGCAAGGTCGTCTCGGAGAGCGCATAGGCGTCGGTGCCCAAAAGCAGCACGCCGCCGCCGGCGCGGGTGCCGCGGTAGGTGGTGAAGCTGTGGCAGGTGACGCAGCTCACTCCCTCGGCGAAGCTCGGCCGGGCGTCCATGTCGGTTTTCTGTTCCCGGGCCGCGTTGGGCGCGTGGCACTTGAGGCAGACCGGGTACTTGCCGGCCTTGGTGCGGACGCCCTCGGCGAGAGGGTCGCCGACGACGCTCGTGTAGAAGGAGCGGAAGATTGGATCAGAGACGGCCGTGCTCTGGCTGTGCATCGAGCGTCGCCACTGTTGGTAAATCGTCTCGTGACACTCGGCGCAGGTCTCCGATGACACGTGGCCCAGGGTTGGCTCGGCGGCATCGGCGTCAGGGAGTATCGGCGTGACGACGAGGGGGATGATGGCCAGCCACCGCAATGTTCCGCGCATGGATCCTCCTATGCGGGGTTGCCGCAATTCGTCTGACCGTATCATTAGAGGACCGGGGCCGGCGAGGGGCTTGCGGCGGCTGGTGACCCCGGGGCTGTGGGCGGCGGC
>JAUUZB010000849.1 GCA_030590185.1 Deltaproteobacteria bacterium | reverse complement strand
GCTCCGTGTGGGGCCGACGTTGGTGGTAGAGAATGGTGAAGGGGCCGTCGAAGCCTTCCCGGGTCAGGCACTCTTCATAGAGCAGCCGGTCCTCGGCGTCGCGGAACACCGTGTGGTGCTTGGCCGGGATCTCCCCGGCGGTCATCCGGTCTAACATCAGGCGCGCCCGTCCGCTCGTTGCTGCCGCTCGATACTCTCGAACAGCGCCCGGAAGTTGCCGGCGCCAAAGCCCTCGTCACCCTTGCGCTGGATGATCTCCAAAAAGAACGGGCCGGCGTCTTTGTCGTCGTGAAAGCGGGAGCCCTCCTCGAGGAAGATCTGCAGCAGGTAGGTGCGGGGGGCGCCGCCGTCCACCAGGATCTCCAGCTCGCGCAGGGTGTCGATATCCTCGTCGATCTTCTGCACGCCGAGCCGCTCGAGGCGCTCCGGCAACATGTCGAAGTAGGTGCCCGGGGTCGGCATGAAGCGCACCCCGCGGGAACGCAGCTCGCGCACCACCGGGATGATGTCATCCACGTCCAGGGCGAGGTGCTGCACGCCGTCGCCGTTGTGCTCCTCGTTGAAGACGGAGATCTGCGAGGTGCGGAAGAACGGGCGCAGGGGTTCGTTGTTGGCCAGCTTGACCACCCGCTTGGGGTCGACCATCACCTGGGAACGAAGCCCGGAGCCGGAGTCACGCCCCTCGGCCACGTCGTTGGTGTGGAACTCCACCTGCCAGAATTTCTCAAAGCCGAGCACCTGCTCGAGCCAGAGCATGGCCGGCCGCAGGGTGAGGAAGTTCGAGGTGACGTGGTCGAGGGTACGAAAGCCGAAGCGGTTCTCGCCGCCCTTGGGCGCCCCGTAGATCTCCATCCCCGGATAGAGCGCCGCAAAACCGCGGCGCTCGGCAAAGCGGAAGGTGGTGTCACCAAAGGGCGTGGTGATCGAGAAGAAGGCGAGCTGGCCGGTGCCGTCCTCGAAGCGTTGGATGTCGCTCGTCGGGGTGGCGCCCCGGTCGAGCAGCAGGCGCCAGGTGCGCTCCACGTCGGCGACGCGCATGGTCAGGCTGCCGACGCCGTCGGGGTGGCGCTGCAGGAACCGCCAGGCCTGGCCGCCGTCGGTCACCGGCTGCGAGCAGACGATGGTCGCCTCGCCAGCCCGGAACACGGCGCTCTTTTGACCGCTGCGCGCCTCGAGCTCGTCGGAGCTGCGGCCGATCTCGGCGAAGTCGAGCAGCTCGGTGTAGAACCTCCGGCTGCGCTCCAGATCCTTGACGTAGAAGTGAATGGCTTCGATGCCGTCGAGTCCGAGGGGTTCCAGGTTGGTCATGGCTCTCTCCAGCCGCCCGCGAGGGCGCAGTTGGGATGGTTCGTTACCCGGCGCTGGTTGGGGCGTCCGGTTGCTGATCCGGGTGCGCCGCCACGAAGGCGGGCAACCGGGCGCAGGCCTCCTCGACGCGCAGGAGGGTGGGGTAGGGCGATCGGTCGACCTCGAAGCGCCGGGCGTTGTAGAGCTGCGGGATCAGGTACAGGTCGGCGACGCTGACCTGGCCGCCAACGCAGAAGGTGCCGGCGGTGTCGCGCAGGGTCTCCTCGAGGGCAGCGAAGCCAACGGCGATCCAGTGGCTGGACCAGGCCCGGGGGTCGACGCCGTGTTCGTCGCGCAGGCGTGCGATGACGCCCAGGTTCTGCAGCGGCTGGATGCCGGCGTTGATCATTTCGGCTACCTGGCGCGCCCGGGCGCGCTCGAAGGGACCGCGCGGCAGCAGCGGTGGATCGGCGTAGCGCTCCTCGAGGTATTCGATGATCGGCAGGGATTGCGCGATACGTTCCATCTCGCCGTCGACCTCGACCTCCAACAACGGTACCTGGCGCATGGGGTTCTTGACGCGATAGCCGTCGCTGTGCTGCTCGCCGCCGCCATCGACCAGATGTACCGGCACCGGCTCGTAGGCGATCCCCTTGTGGTGCAGGGCGATCCGCACCCGCCAGGTGGAGGAGCTGCGCCAGTAGGTGTAGAGCTTCACCCCTTCACCACGGTCTGTTGGATGGCGCCGAAGATGTCGCGGCCGGCGCCGTCGGCCATGGCGATCTCGACTCGATCACCGACCTTCAAGAAGGGGGTCGTGGGCGCGCCGTCAGCGATGATCTCGCGCATGCGCCGCTCGGCCAGACAGGATACCCCGCGGCCGGGGTCGCGGTTGGAGATGGTGCCGCTGCCGAGGATCGTACCGGCACCAAAGCCGCGGGTCTTGGCGATGTGGGCGATGAGATCGAAGAAGGAGAAGTGCATCTCCGGCCCGGCCTCTGGCTCGCCGGCGATCTCGCCGTTGAGCTTGGTGACCAGCGGCAGGTGGAGGCGGCCGTCCTTCCAGGCGTCACCGAGCTCGTCCGGGGTGACCGCAAAGGGGGAGAAGGCGGTGGCCGGCTTGGACTGAAAAAAGCCGAAGCCCTTTTGCAGCTCTGTCGGGATCAGGTTGCGCAGGGTGACGTCGTTGGTGAGCAGGAACAGCTTGATGTTCGGCTCGGCCTTGTCCGCGGTGGTGCCGCGCGGGGTGTCGCCGAGGATCACGCAGATCTCCGACTCGAAATCGAGCCCCCACGCCGGGTCGACCAAAGGGATGTCGTCCCGGGGCCCGAGCATTTCGCTGGAGCCGCCCTGGTAGACCAAGGGCTCGGTCTCCAGGGTTGGCGGTGGCTCGGCGCCGCGGGCCTTGCGCACCAGGATGATGTGATTGATGTAGGCCGAGCCATCGACCCACTCGTAGGCGCGGGGCAGCGGCGCGGCCAGGCGCGCTGGATCGAGGGGCTCGCCGGTCAAGTCGCCAGCCTCGAGCTTTGCGGAGAGCTCGCGCAGGCGGGGCTCTACCGTGTCCCAGTCGTCTAGGGCGGCCTGGAGCGTCGGCGCCAGGGTGGCGGCGGGTACGAAGCGGTCCCCGGCGGAGTTGACGACCAGGAGCGCACCATCGCGGCTGCCGTCTCTGAGTGTTGCCAATTTCATGAGTCCCTCTCGGGCCAGGGGCGGCCTGGACGTGGTGGTCAGCCCTCGGGCGGCGGGTAAGGTGATCACCCACATTCCCATCGGCAAGCTCGGGCGCTGGCCAGGCTTTCGAGGCTGAGCTTGCCGCCTCGGGGACGCCGCCCTTCGATTCGCGCACCCTTCCTCGGGCTCAGGACAGGCTTGGCGTGCGGCTCAGGGCGGAGATTGTGGATCAACACGGCTTGGTCGAGGTAGGAGGATGTCGATGCGACAGTTACTCCTCGCCCTCCCCACCGCTCTGAGCGCCCTGCTGTTGGCCGCACACTTTTTACGTGGTGGGCACGTCGTGCTGGTGGCGTTGTGCGCCGCCACTCCGCTTCTGTTGCTCGTCGCCCGGCCGTGGGCCTTGCGGATCGTGCAGGCGCTGTTGGTGGTCGGGGCGTT
>JAUUZB010000791.1 GCA_030590185.1 Deltaproteobacteria bacterium | reverse complement strand
GGCCGCCCCCCTTGGCTACATAGAGGGCCTGATCGCCGCGCGCCAGCAGCTCCTCCCAGGTTTCCCCGCTGCGAGCCTCCGCGACCCCAAAGGAGGCGGTGATTTGTGGCAGCTCGGTGCCGTCCGGCATGACGATGACGATTTTCTCGATCATGCGTCGCAACCGTTCGGCTGCGACCAGCGCCCCGGTGAGGTCGGTGTCTGGGAAGATGACGACGAACTCCTCGCCGCCGTAACGGGCACCCTGGTCCAGGGGGCGCATCTTTTGCACGATCACCCGGCCGAGCTCGGTCAGCACCCGATCCCCGGCCTGGTGGCCGTAGGTGTCGTTGAACTTCTTGAAGTGGTCCACGTCGAGGACCGCGATGGACACCGGCCGGCCGTCGTAGCGGTCCCGGTCGAGGATGCGCGGCAGGGTCTCGTCGAGCCACCGCCGGTTCTTGAGTCGGGTCAGGGCGTCGACCGTGGAGGCGATCTGGAATTTCTTGCGTTCCTTCTGGGCGGTTGCCGCCGTGGTGTTGGTGGCGCGCATACGCTCAGCGAACAGGACCAGGAGGTTGGCCGCGAATTGGTGAGAGGCCTGGACCAGACTCCAGAAGGACTCCTCGGTGATCGCCAACAGGCGCGCCGGGCTCGCGGCCACCACGTGGGCCGACGCCGGGCTGCTGTCGATCACCGATAGCTCCCCGACCGAGACCCCCGCCTCGAGGACCGCCACCGCTGGCTCGTCTGGGTGTTGGAGGTGGACGCTCAGGCTCCCGGCGAGCAGGAGATACATGGTGTCGTTGGCCTGCCCCTTGACGAGCAGGATCTCGCTCTGCTCCAGGGACCGGATGGTGCACCGCTCGAGCAGACCCTGGACCGATACGAGATCCACCCCTTCAAGGATCTTCAAGCCGGCCAGCTCGCCTTGGGCGAGCGTTCCCTGGGTCACCGTCATCCCCGTCGCCATTGTAGCATTGTGGTCGGGGCCTCCCCAACTCTCGGCGCCATGGTTCGACTCCCGCCCGCCCTGGCCTGGCTGGGTTCGGTCGTGTATGGGGAACCCTCACCACGACCCGAGGATGCCGTGAAGTACCCGATCAGCATCACCATTAACAACGACCCATATGAGCTCGCTGTTGACCCCTGGCGGACCCTCAATGAGCTGCTCCGCGAAGAGCTGAGCCTGACCGGCACCAAGCTCGGTTGTGGCACGGGCGACTGCGGCGCCTGCACGGTGCTGGTGGACGGCCGCTCGGTCAACTCCTGCTTGACCCTCGCCGTGGAGATGGACGGCCGGGAGATCACCACCATCGAGGGACTGGCGCCCTCCGGGGAGGAGCTGCACCCGATTCAGGCGGCCTTCGTGGAAGCGGGGGCGATCCAGTGCGGGTTCTGCACCCCCGGGATGGAGATGTCGGCCGCCCACCTGTTGGCCCTCAATCCGAGTCCCAGCGAGCAGGAGATCCGCGAGGGGCTCAGCGGGAATCTCTGCCGCTGCACCGGCTACTACAAGATCGTCGAGGGCATCGCCTCGGCCGCCGCTGAGCTGAACGAGGAGAGCAGAGATCTGACCGCCAAAGATCGGACCGTCCTATGAGAGCCACCTGCCAGAACCCGACCAGCGCCCGCCGCGCCCTGGATCTGCGCGCCCGCCTGCCCAAGTTCGAGTACGCGGCCCCCGAGTCCCTCGCCGAGGCCTGTAGGTTGTTGGCCGACCCCGGCGCCCGGCCGCTCGCCGGTGGCACGGATTTGTTGGTCAAGCTGAGTCGGCAGCTATTGGCGCCCACCCTGGTGGTCAGCCTCCGCCGGGTCCCTAACCTCGAGGGCATCACCGTGGCCGCGGATGGCTCCATCGCCATCGGCGCCTGCACCCGGCTCGCGGATCTCGCCGCCCACCCGGAGATTGGCGCGCGTCTGCCGGCCGTGGCCCAGGCCGCTGGCCACACCGCCACGGTTCAAATCCGCAACCGGGCGACCCTCGGCGGCAACATCTGCAACGCCTCCCCCTGCGCCGACAACATTCCGACCCTCATGGCCCTCGGCGCGCAGCTCGCCATCGTCGGACCGGACGGGGAGCGCACCCTGCCCCTCGGGGAGCTATTTGAGGGACCGAGCCTGACCGCCCTGGCCAGGGGAGAGTTGGTCACCCACATCCACGTTCCTCAACCCGCGGCCGGTTGCGCCGCGGCCTACGAGCGCCACTCGGCCCGCAGTCGCGTTGACCTGTCGGCGATCAACGTTGGCGTCACCGTAACCCTGGACGGTGACACCTGCACGGAGGCGCGGATCGTGATGGGGGCGGTGGCGGCGACGCCTTTGCGCGCCAACGCGGCCGAGGCGATCCTGAGCGGCGAGCCATTCACCGCTGAGAATGTCGCTGCGGCTGCTCGTGCCGCGGCCGAGGCCTCCAAGCCGATCACCGACGTGCGCGCCACCGCTGAATACCGGCGTGAGATGGTCGCGGTCTTGACGGCTCGTGCCCTGCGACACGCCGCCGAGCGGGCGACGAAGAGGGGAGAGGCATGATCGACGAAGGCATGAGCGAGCACGCGATCATCGGCAAAACGGTGCCGCGCACCGACGCCGTGGCCAAGGCCACCGGCCGCGCCCTCTACACCGACGACCTCAAGCTGCCCGGGATGTTGCACGGCCGCCTGCTGCGCAGCCCCTATGCCCACGCGCGTATTCTCAACATCGACACCCGCCGCGCCGCGGCGTTGCCCGGTGTGCGCTCCGTGATCACCGGCGAGGACACACCCAAGATCAAGCACGGCAACTGGCGCCTGTTCCCCGAGACCCAGGACGAGTAACCCCTGGCCATCGACAAGGTGCGCTTCGTAGGTGACGAGGTGGCGGCGGTGGCGGCGATCGATCGCGATACCGCCGAGGAGGCCCTGGCGCTGATCGAGGTCGAGTACGAAGAGCTGCCCGGTCTGTTTGAGATCGACGATGCCATGGCCGAGGGCGCCCCGGTCATCCACGAGGCGACGCCGAACAATATCAGCGTCAGCCGCAAGATCGCCTACGGCGACGTCGAGGCTGGTTTCGCCGCCGCCGATTACGTGCGCGAGGACACCTTCGAGGTCCACGCCGTCAGCCACGCTTACCTTGAGCCCTGCTCGTCGGTGGCCGAGGCGGACGGCGATGGTCGGATCACCCTGTGGACCTCCACCCAGACCCCCTACATCATCCAGTGCCTGCTCGCCTCGACCCTCGGGCTGCGCGAGAACGACGTGCGAGTGATCAAGCCCCATGTCGGCGGTGGTTTCGGTGGCAAGATGGAGCTGCGGGCCTGGGAGTTTTGCGCCGCTTTTATGGCCCGCAAGCTCGGCCGCCCGGTGAAGTTCACCCTCACCCGCGAGGAGGAATTGGTTGCCGGCCGGCGCCGGCATCCGATGCGCCTGCGCTCCAAGGTTGGTTTCAAAAAGGACGGCACCCTCCTGGCCAAGGAGCTCGACATCCTGCTCGACGGCGGTGGCTACAACTCGATGGGCCCGACCGCGACCTTCCTGTGCGGCAATTTCGGCGCGATGCTCTACCGTTATCCGAGCTATCGTTTC
>JAUUZB010000105.1 GCA_030590185.1 Deltaproteobacteria bacterium | reverse complement strand
TGCGACGGAAGGGATACGGCGATAAACCGGCGCCAGCGCGAGCGCGATACAGGTGAGACTACCGGTCCCTTCGCTCACCCTGCGCCCGGAATTTCATGGCGAGCTCGACCAGCGACAGCATCCTCGAACAAAGGGTTTGCGATCTGTTGCCGGCCGCAGATCGGTCACCGGAGGAGCAGGCGCGCCTAGCGGCCCTCGTGGCGACCCTGGCGACCCTGCCCCCGCCGCCGGATATGGCCGAGCTCTACGCGGGCTACGGCCCGGCGCACGAGCGTCTGCTCAGGGCCGTCGACGGTATGGATGGTGAGGGGCTGGAGCTGGCCTTTGTCGAGCTCTACGCGGTGCTTCACGGCTACGAGGTCCCGCTCAGTGAAGCGGAACGGGTGCGCTTCCGCGCCCGGCAGGGTTATCTCAATCACGTTGGGGGCCTCTCGCCGATCCTCAAGGCCGGGCCGTTCATCGCGCCCGATACCGTGTCGGCTGATTTCGGGGCGGGCAACGGTCTGCAGGGCTCGTTTCTCCAGCTTCTCACGCCCCACGCGCGCACCGTGCAGATCGAGATCTCGGGTCGCTTGGTTGAGGCGGGGCGAGTGCTACAACATTGGCTCGGGATCCCAGCGACGCGGGTCGAATGGATCCACGGCGACGTGGCCGAGGTCTCCCCGGCCGGTATGGACTTCGTCTATTTGTATCGGCCGGTGCGCCCCGTGGGCGAGGGGCGCGCCTTCTATGAGCGCTTCGCCGAGCTCGCCCGAGGGGCGGCCAGGCCGCGGATCATCTTCAGCATTGCTGATTGCCTCGGCGACTTTCTCGGCTCGACCTTCGAAGTGTTCTACGGCGATGGTCACCTGACCTGTTTTCGGCGGGTGAGGTGAACAGGTGGTGAAGACCGAGGAGCGCCGCGCCAGCCGTCTCGAGGGATTCGTCGACAACCCCCGCCGGGCGGTTTGGACCTTGGCCCTGCCGATGATGGCCGGTTTTGGCGTCCACGCCCTGTACCACATCGTTGATACCGCCTTTATCGGGCGACTCGGACCGTCGGCCCTCGCCGCCGTCACCTTTGTGGGGGTGCTCTTCTTTGTCGCCATCGCCGTGGTGGGTGGACTCGCCACCGGCATCACCGCCGGGGTCGCCAGGGCGGTGGGGCGGGGGGACACCGAGGGCGCGGATCGCTTTGCTAGCAACGCGCTCGGTCTGTGCATCATCGTCGGCGTGACCCTGGGGGCGGGCGGCTTGATCGCTGGCCAGTCGATTATTCCGCTGCTCGGTGCCGAGGGTGAGAGCGCCGAGCTGGCCTGGCAGTACTTCAGGGTCACTTGCTTCGGCATGCCCTTGATGTTCGTTGCCTCGGGCCTGCGCGCCGTGCTCACCGGGGAGGGGGATGCGCGCACGCCGATGGTGGTGATGATCTTCGCCACCCTGCTCAACGCCGGCCTCGACCCGATCTTCATCTTCGTGCTCGATCTCGGCATCCAGGGCGCGGCCCTGGCCACGGTCACCGCCCAGGTGTTCGGCTTCTCGACCTTCTGCTACCTGGTGTTCGTTCGTCACCGGACCACGGCGCGCTTTCGGCTCAGCCTGATGGTGCCGCAGGTCGCGCTGTTGATGGAGATCCTCCGCATCGCGGTCCCCGCCTCGGGCGGCCAACTGGTGATGGCCTCCGGGCGCGGCCTGACCAACCGTTTGCTCGCTGAGTTTGGCCAGCACGCGGTGGCTGGCTTTGGGGCGGCGTCGCGGGTGGATTTGCTGGTGGCACTGCCCACCCTGGGACTCGCCGCGGCCTCGGTCAGTGTGGTCGGCATGTTCGCCGGAGCCAAGCGCGATGACCTGATCCGATCGACGGCGCTCTACACCTACCGCTGGGCCTTGACCATCGCGCTGGTGCTCGGCCTCGGCGCCTTCGTGGCATCGGGTTGGGTGGTGAGCATCTTCACCGACGATCCCGCGACCATGGAGGTCGGCCGGGTCTACTTGCAGTTCATGGTGTTCGTCTATCCCCTGATGGGGATCGGCATGGTCTCCGGTCGCATCCTGCAGGAGTTGGGCTACGGTGTGCCGTCGTTGGTGATCACCACCGTGCGGGTACTGGTGGCTGGGGTTCTGCCTGCCTATGTGGCGGTCTACCTGTTCGGGGCACCGATCGAGGCGGTCTGGTTTTCGATTGTCTTTGGCGCCTTGGTCTCGACGGTGCTCGCCATCCTGTGGGTGCGGGCCAAGGTGTGGCACGGGGAGCCGTCGGCTCGGGTCAGCAGGGATCCGGTGGCCGACCTGCCAGAGGAGGCGTGACGAGTGGGCCGGGATCCGGTAGCGTCCTCTTCCGTTTGACCCCAGCCTGAGGAGCCCCCGGTGGTCCGTGCCTTGCTTTGTCCCCTCGTCCTGATCTGGCTCGCCCCACCCGCGGTAGCCCATGCCTGTACCGCCGCTGCGGTTGCACCGGGAGGGAGTGCCCGCGGCCGGCCGATCCTGTGGAAGCACCGCGACACCCGTAGCCAGCACAATGAGGTGGTGGTGCGCGACGATGGCAAGTATCGCTACGTCGGCGTGATCAACGCCGGTGACGAGGTCGCCCGCGAGATCTGGGGTGGCGTCAACGAGGCAGGGCTCGCGGTGATGAACACCGCCTCCGGTGATCTGATGCAGCCGGAGGAACCGACCGACGGCGAGGGGCGGCTGCTCAAACTCCTGTTGCAGGCCTGCGCCAGCCTAGCGGAGGTTGAGGCCCTGCTGAGGCTCACCGACCGCGGCGGCCGGGATGTGACCACCAACATTGGGGTGATCGACGCGGCCGGGGGAGCGGCATTCTTCGAGGTTGGTCCCAAGACCTTCGAGCGCTTCGACGCCAAGGATGACGATGGCGACTGGATCGTTCGCACCAACTTCGCGCTGAGCGGTCCGGGGGAGCACGCCGAGGCGGGGGGTTACATCCGCTATGCCCGGGCCCGGGAGCTGTTCGCCGCCGAGCGTGCCCAGCGTGAGCTCACCCCGGAGTTCATTCTCCTCGGTCCATCGGTGGACCTGTCCAACGCCAAGACCGGCGTCGATCCGCGCCGGGCGTCGCCGCCGGGCCAGTTCATCATCACCCGGGACACGATCAACAGGTTCGCCTCGGTGTCAGACATGGTCTTTGAGACCGCCAAGCAACCGGAGCCGCCCCACGCTAGCGTGATGTGGGTGGCGCTGGGTCAACCGCTCGCCGCTCTGGCGGTGCCGGTCTGGCCGGTGCCACAGGTGCTCCCGCCGGATCTCAATGGCGTGGAGCGGGCCGGGCTCGAGCTGCTCTCGGATCGGATCCGGCTGGCGCTCTACCCGGAGCAACACGGCAACCTCGAGTACTACATGGACGCCGAGCTGGCCCTGGCGGTGCGGGCTATCCTCGACGCCGAGCAACAGAAGATTTTCGTATTTGTCCGGGGAGAGAGGGAGGCGTTGGGCGCCAAGAAGCAACTCACCGCGGAGAAGTTGATCGCCATCACCCAGGAGGCGACGGTCATGGCGAGGGCGGGACTGGAGCGCGCCTTGGCAGCGGTAGCGCCGACGGCGCGCTGATTGATGGCTGCCCAGGCGACCGGCTAACTCTTTGCCTCAGTCCCTGCACCACCGCGCAGGACGAGCACGAACCGCGCCACGGCGAGCGGCGCGAAGAGCAGCGCGCCGATCTGAGCGCGGCGCAAAAAGGCATCCAACCAGGCACGCAGCTGTTGGTCGGGTAGGGCGGTCATCAGACTCTCGCACCCACGATAGGCATCGGCGCCGAGGCCGAGCACCGAGATGGCTGCGACGAACGCGACGGCACCCACGCACAGCCGATCGAGCTGGGGCCACCACCCACGACGCACCAACGCCAAGGAGACGGCGGTGAGCGCCAAGAGGAAGATATAGGTGAAGTCCACCAGCTCGAGTCCACCGTCAAAGAGCGCCAGCGGGCCCATGCCGGCGGAGACGGTCAAGCCGAGCAGACTCAGCGCCGAGGGCGGGGTGGCGAGGGGCACGGCCCCGGGGTCGGCTGGGACGTCGAAGGCGATCCGCCGCTCTTCTCGTTCCACCGCGCCGTGCCGGACCTTGCCGCCGGTGGCCGGTACAAAGAGCTCGGCCACGAGATCGCAGGCTAGCTCCCCGGCCCGCGTCCCGGTCTCACAGGCCACCGTCACCCGAACGTCTGGCTGCCGGGGCCGCCGGTGATCGATATCCTCACGCTCGATGATGAACCGCTCCCGTAGTCGCTGGCGCAGGTGGTCCCCGGCCTTCTGTGAGCGCCGCTCCTGCCAATAGGCGTGGGTGCTACAGCGGCTGTGGCGATCCTCGGGATCACCGAAGGAGCTGTCCACGGGCAACCGCACCTCACCGTCGAGCCGGCCGTGGTCCGGACATGCGAAGGGCTCTACCTCCACCGCGTACGGGTCACCCCGCCGCGCCACCCACAGCTCGATGATCTCGACGGCCGCATCAACGACCGGATCCGCTTCGCAGGGAAACGGCGCTGAGCCTGGGCATCCCTCGGCGGGGCCAAAGAACGGCAACAGCAGAGACAGGGACATCCCGGCGAGCAACCAGCGCTGGGCGGGCCGCTGACGCAGGGCCCGGAGACGCTCCTGCCAAGTCACGGCGTACCCTTTGCTGAATGTGCGACTATCTCATCGGTCAAGGCCTCCGAGGTTAGCGGCTAGCTCCCACCCCGTCAATCACGGGTGGAACGGGGGCCGGTGTCAGCCCGGTCTCATCGGACGAAGAGCAGGTATCGAGAGGAACCGAGTGTTGCTATGTTCCGCCCATGAATCGATTACTCCTCTGTCTGCTCGTGACGGTTTCCTGCAAGGCCACCATCGTCTCTCCCAACACCGGCGACGACGCGAAGGGAGACAGTATGCCGTCGCCCGGGGACGGATCCGGCAACCTCGGCGAGCTGGTGAGCTTCGATCCCGCCTTCGCGGTGCTCACGATCACGGTGTCCGAGTCAGCCAACGCTGAGCGCAGCCTCGCGCCGGTCTCCGGCGGTATTCCCTTGGCGCGCGGTGTCCTACAGACCTCACAGATCCCGCGCCTCACCCTCGCCCAGGCGGACGGCTACCGAGTCGAGAGTTTTCAGGAACCGCTAATGCTCGGCTCCTGGGCCGATGGCAGCGTCAAATGGTTGCTGCTCGATTTCCTCGCCACGTTGCCCGCCAGCGGCGACGCGAGCTTCAGCCTCGGCCTGGCCGATGTCGATACAAACGACGATCCCGCCATCGTCGTCACCAGCGACGCGCAGGCGTTTACCGTCGACACGGGTGTGCTCAAGGCCACCCTCAGCAAACAACAATTCTCGCTCTTCGACGCTGTCTGGATCGACAGCGATCAGAACGGTGTCTACGGCGATGGCGAGAAGGTAGTCGCCGCGCCCGGCGAGATGTACATCGATCTGGACGACACTCCGCCAGGCGCTGCCGACGCAGGGGTGTACGACTACCCGGCCGCCGATTTCTTCGGCATGGAGGGCGGCAATTGGCTGCGGGACTCGCTGGCGGCCACGAGCACGCGCTACCTGGCTTCGAGCGGGGACTACAGCATCGAGTTGTTCCGTGAGGGTCGCACCCACGTGGTCTTCAAACTCGAAGGCTGGCACGAGAACGCTGGTGGCCGGCCATTTGCGAAATACTCAATGTATCTTCACTTTTGGGCGCAGAAGAGCACGGTGCGTGCCTCCCACACCTGGATCATGACCGGCGACCCGGACAACAACTTCGTCCGCCGCATGGCCATCGAGCTGCCGATGGGCGGCACCGGCGCCACCCTCGACTACTCCTGCGGCGGTCCGTTCGAAATCGCGGGAACACCGGTCTACTTCAATGCTGACCAGGAACCGTTCGTCCCCGTCACCGTCGGCCCGAGCCAGGTGCACAGTGGTCAGGTCAGTCGCACCGGCGAGGTGGCCTTGGTCGCCATCGGACCGGACAAATATTATCACAACGTCCCGCTCACCCAGGACCTCGCCGTCGATTACGAGGTCATCCTCGACGGCAGCGTCGTGGCCAACGGCGAGGGGGCGGCGGGGTGGGTTGCGGTCACCGGGGACGGGCTCGGCATGGCCGCTGGGATACGCGACTTCTGGCGCGAGCACCCCAAGGAGGTGCAGTACAACAACGGTAAGCTCGCTGTTTTCCTGTGGCCTGATCACGGCGGTAAGGCTCTCGATCTCCGACGGCGTTACCCGGAGGTGCGTGGCACGGTCGCCGGGGGCTGGGGCCTCGCCGCGCGGCGTGAATTCCAGGTGCCGGGCTCGGCCGTGGGTATCGCCAAGACCACCGACCTCTACTTTCATTTCTTCGCCGGCGACAGCGCCGGGGTCGACACCGAGATCCGCGGCCTCCAGGATTCGCTCTTGCCCTTCGCAGGCGCCGAGCACAATGTTGCCAGCGGCGTGTTCGGTCCGCTGGTCGCCTACGATCCGGTCCACTACACCAAGGTCGAGAACTATCTGGATATGATGATGGCCCGCATCATCCGCTCCATGGCCGAGTACCACTGGTATGGTTGGCTCGACCACGGCGACTACTTGCCCGAGTTCGAGAAACAGGAGTGGGAGCTCAGCATCCCCTGGAATCCCAACCTGTATTCCAACTGGGGCTACGCCGGTTGGTTACAGGAGAACTACCGCTTCGGGCAGTGGGCCTTCGTGCAGTACTTCCGCTCCGGTCGTTATCGCTACTTCCGCGCCGCCGACACCTGGCTGCGGCACACCCGCGATGTTGACTGTGTCTACTGGGAGACGCCCGACGACGGCCCGCACCCGAGCGACAACGAGAACGACGGCCCGCGACTCGGCGGCGGCCATCGTCACGACCAACAACACTGGGGCACCTACATGACCGGCTACGGCATCCCGACGATTGCCCTGGTGCACCACTATTTCCTCACCGGCGAGGGTCGTGACCTCGACGCCATGCGCGACAACGCCGATTGGATTCTGCACGCCGGGCGTTACTTCGAGAACTACAGCGAGTACTCTGTTCTCTACATGGCGGAGGCGCTCGACGACGCCGACCTCATGGCCGAGGCTTTGGCGCACGACGAGACACCGCAATCGGCCTATGGCCGCGCCACCTTCGACTCGGGCATGGGTCTGATGCTGCACGACATCCACACCAACGGCGCGGCGGATGTGCGGGCCAAGCTGCGACTCTGGGCTGATCTGGATGAAGCCACGGCGGCCTACCTGCGCGCCTATCTAGAAGCCAAGGAGCAAACCGGCACCTACAGCGCCCGCATCGCCAGTGACTTCGATGCTGCCTTTCCCGCCAGCGCGATCCAGGCGCGTCGCTACGAAGACTGGGCGCCGCGCTTGCCGACGGATTTCCGCGACGTCTTCGGGTCGGAGATCATGCCGGACGGCCCATGGGAGTGGCCAATCCGCCTGCTGGAGAGCGCCCAATTCGACGGGCCGGGCGGCATGGGCAATGACCTCGGCCGCCACTCGAACCAGATGACGCTCATCTGGGCGATGCCTCACGTGGGCCGCGATCTCTAACGCCCTAGGACGCCCCGGCGCCGTCACCACCCGGTTTCGATCACGGTGATGTCAAAGCTGCCGACCACCGGTTCGGTATCCACGGTGCTCGCCTCGCTCAAGGACAGGGTGCCCTCACCCACGTATCCAATTACGTCCGACTCGTCCGTGGCCGGGTAGTAGTGCATCAACACGCCGAAGGCGTCGGCCCAGTCAAAGGCCACCAGGGCGCCGGGCTGCAACAGGGCTGGGTCCCCTAGTTGGATGATGAGCAACAGGGCGGTGCCGTCGTTCAGAAATGCGATCACGTAGATCAAGGGCAGCCCGTTCGCTTCCGGGTTGGGGTCAAAACCGGCCACCGCACCCACCGCGGCTACGTCCGGGGCGACACCGCCGACCAGGCCGCTGAAGGTGCCACCGCCAGCCGCGAAGGGATCCTCGCCGATCGTTCCCCAGCTGGTCGCGAAGTCGCCGCTCAGCTCAGCGACCGTGTCGAAGCAGGGCGGGTCGCGCAGGGGTTCGCCCCAGGCCAGGGGACCGGCGTCGAGCTCCCCGATGACCTTGGCGCGGCGCTCGGTCACGAACTGCCGGACCTCATCGATCTGGATCGTTAGCCCGAGGGCGCCGGTGGGGTCGGCGACCGGGGTGATCAGCGCCTCCATGCGATCGAGCTCGCTGGCCAGGGCCACCTCGTCCCAAACATCGTCGATCAATACCCGCAGCCGCGCGGCATAGTCGTCCCGGGTTTCGGGGAGGTTGATCAATCGCCAGGGCAGCACCCCGGTGGCCATCACCGCGCCGGTGGAACGGTTCTGATCGTCCGGGAACATCACGCCGTCGATCCCCCAGGGGATGAAGCTGGCGCGCTCGGTAGCTGGGTTGAAGTAGACGTAGAAGTTGTTGGTGTTGCCGGCGTACCCGTCCCAATGGCCGATGAGGACCTCCATGGCCCAGAAGTAGTAGAAGGCAT
>JAUUZB010000378.1 GCA_030590185.1 Deltaproteobacteria bacterium | reverse complement strand
TGCTCTCACTGCTGTTGTGCCTGATCGGCGGGGCGGTTGCTCGGTACGACGGCCTGTTTGATCTCGGTAGGCTCCTGTTGTGCGCCTTGGGTGTGACCCTGGCGCACGTCGCCGTGAACCTGATCAACGAGCTCTCGGATCACCGCACCGGGATCGACGACCTCACCCGTGCAACGCCGTTCAGCGGCGGCAGCAAGACTCTCCAACAGGGGCTGCTCTCGCGCCGCGCGGTCACCATCGCCGCCTGGTCCACGCTCCTTGGCGCGGGCCTCATCGGTGCCTGGTTGGCTTGGACCAGCGGCTGGCAGCTGATCCCGTTGATGGTGGCCGGTGGGATCGTCTCGGTTTTCTACACCAGCCACCTCTCCCGCTGGATGCTGGGAGAGCTGGCCGCCGGGGCGACGCTCGGCTCCTTCGTGGTCCTCGGCACCTATTTCGCCCAGGCCGGGCAGTTGCCCGTCGATGTGATTTTGGTGGCGATCCCGCCGGGGATCCTGACCGCGCTGCTGCTCCTGCTCAATGAGTTCCCGGACGCCGAGGCGGACCGCGCCGGCTCCCGGCGCCACCTGGTGATCGTGCTCGGCTACCGCAACGCCGCCATTCTCTATTCGGCGGCCCTGTTCGGCACCTACGCCTTCATCGGCGCCGGCGTGCTGTTGGCCTGGTTCCCAACCACCTTGCTCCTGACCCTGCTCACCCTGCCGTTGGCCATCAAGGCAGCGGTCACCGCCCTGCGCCATGGTCACGAACACGATCCCATGGTGCCGGCCCTCGGCGCCAACGTTGGTCTGGTGCTGGGCACCGACCTGTTGATCGCCGTCGCCTACTTTATCTAGCCGAGGGCGCGCTCGAGATCGGCGCGCAGGTCGTCGATGGACTCGATGCCAACCGAGAGGCGCACCAACCCGTCGTCGATACCGAGCATCTTGCGGTCCGCCGGTGGCACCGAGGCGTGGGTCATGATCGCCGGGTGTTCGATCAAGCTCTCCACCCCGCCCAGGGACTCAGCCAGCGCGAAGATCTCGCAGGTGGCGAGGACGTCGCTGACCCGCGCTAGGTCGCCCTTGATGCGAGCCGTGATCATGCCGCCAAACCCGGACATTTGGCGTTTGGCCAGCTCGTGTTGCGGGTGGCTCGCGAGGCCGGGATAGTTGACCGCTTCGATCTGCGGGTGGCCCTCGAGCCACTCGGCGAGGGCCAGCGCGTTCTGCTGATGCCGCTCCATGCGCACGTGCAAGGTCTTGAGCCCGCGCAACACCAGAAAGGCATCAAAGGGGCTGGGCACCGCGCCGACCGAGTTCTGCACGAAGGCGAGGCGCTCGTGGAGCTCAGCGCTGCTGCTGATCACCAGACCACCGACCACGTCGGAGTGGCCGTTCAGATATTTACTGGTGGAGTGCACCACCAGGTCCGCCCCGAGCTCCAGCGGTCGCTGGAAGTAGGGGGTCATGAAGGTGTTGTCGACCGCCAGCAGGAGATCCTTGGCGCGGCAGACCTCGGCGGCGGCGGCGATGTCGACCAGTTTGAGCATCGGGTTGGTCGGGGTCTCAACCCAGACCAGACGGGTCTTCGGGGTGATCGCCTCGGCCAGGGCAGTCGGTTGCGACAGGTCGGCGAAGGTGAACTCCACGCCATGTCGCGTCCAGATTTGCTCGTACATCCGCCGGGTGCCGCCGTAGACGTCGTCCATGCAGACCACATGGTCGCCGGCGCAGAGCAGGTGCATCACCGCGTCGGTGGCGGCGCTGCCCGAGGCAAAGGCCAAGCCGTGCTCGCCGCCCTCGAGGGCCGCCACGCAGTCTTCGAGGGCGAAGCGGGTTGGATTGTGGGTGCGCGAGTACTCGAAGCCGGTGTGCTCGCCCGGGCGCTTCTGCACGTAGGTGGTGGCCAACGAGATCGGAGTCATCACCGCGCCCGTGGTTGGCTCTGGACGCTGCCCCGCGTGAATGGAGAGGGTCTCGATCTTCATGGGCAATCTCCGGCCTAGGGGGCGCTGGCCCCGTTGGGCCGCGCCAGGAATTCGATGAGGTCGACCTTGGTCACGATGCCGGTGAGGCGTTTGTTCTCGCAGACCACCACCACGTTGTCTTCGGCGAAGACGCGTTTGATGTCGGCCACCGTGTCGTTAGGCTCGAGGACGCCGGCCAGGGGCGCCATCACCTCGGAGATTGGCTGGTCGAGCCTCTTGCGATCCTCCAGCACCAGCTTGAGCAGGTCGAGCTCGTGCACCATACCGACGCCCCTGCCCTCCGGGTCGATCACCGGCAGCTGCGAGATACCGTGCTCGCGCATGCGCTGAACCACCGTGGCCGCCGACTCTTCCGGGGCGCCAGTGATCAGCGGGCCGTTCTTGGTGCGTACCAGATCGCCCACCGTGGCCGACTCGGTGTCCATGAAGCCCATGTCGCGCATCCACTCGTCGGAGTAGAACTTGGTGATGTAGGCCCGACCACCGTCCGGCAGGACGGTGACCACGATCTTGCCCGGGCCGGCTTCCTGGGCCACCTCGAGCGCGGTGTGGAGCGCCGTGCCGCTCGACCCACCGGCGAAGAGACCTTCCTCCCGCGCCAAACGGCGCGCCGCCATGAAGGACTGTCGGTCGTTGACCTGCCGGACATCATCCATGACCGAGAAGTCGACCGCCCCGCATTCCATGTCCTCGCCGATGCCCTCGACCTTGTAGACGTGCGGTACCGGCATGGTGCCGGTCTTGAACAGGTCGTGGTAGACGCTGCCGATGGGATCGACCGCGATGTTCTGGATCTCCGGCTTTTTCTCCTTGAGGTACTTGCCGGCGCCGCTCATCGTCCCGCCGGTGCCGATACCGGCGACGAAGTAGTCGATTTCGCCCTCGGTCTGCTCCCAGATCTCGCGACCGGTGGTGTGGTAGTGGGCCTCGATGTTGTCCGGGTTGTGGTACTGGTTGAGGTAGAAGGCGTTGAGTTCCTTGGCGAGGCGCTTGGCCGTCTCGTAGTAGCTGCTCGGATGGTCGGCGGCCACATTGGTGGGGCAGACGTGAACCTCAGCGCCAAAGGCCTTGAGGGAGTTGATCTTCTCGGTGCTCATCTTGTCCGGGATGGTGAACACGCAGCGGTAGCCTTTCAACGCGGCCACCATGGCGATGCCCATGCCGGTATTGCCCGAGGTGTTCTCGACGATCACGCCGCCAGGTTTGAGCCGGCCGTCCCGCTCTGCCTTCTCGAGCATGTAGCGGGCCATGCGGTCTTTTACGGAGCCGCCCGGGTTCATGTACTCCGGCTTGACCAACAACGTCGCGGAGCCCGGGGGCACCAGGTTGCTGAGCTTGATCAGCGGTGTGTGGCCGATGGCCTCTAGAACGTTGTCATAGTACTTCACGACCATTCTCCTCGGATCGCCCTGGAGCGGGACCCCCAACTGCCACGACTGACGGGGTTGGGCAAGGGTGGCCGGCACAATCTGTCGGGCAGCCCGCCCGCGACTCAGCCGGCTCGGCACCGAACGCGGCGCGTCGACTTCTAGCAACTCCAGGATTGCCCGCGGCTGGCACGTTGTGAGACAATCCCTCTCAGAGGAGCAAGCGATGAAGAGCTACCTGCTGCCCGTGATCTGCGCGCTCGCCGCCACCACCTTCGCCGGTACGGCGTTTGCGTGGAACGACCTCATCGACTCGACTTCCGACTCGACAACGACCACCACCGACATCACTACCGATAGTCGCCGCCACTCGATCGTGGCCCAGCAGACCTACCTGCAGCACAACTACTTCAACGTGGCGCGGGATGCCGCGGTGGGGGGCGGGGAGCACCTCGGGGCCTTTAGCAGCCTGTTGGGCTGCGAGCCCGCCGTTCGGCAACGCTTGTACCGTCGGGCCAAGCTCAACCACGGTCGCATCTTCCTCCCCGGCGCGGGTGCCAGCGACACCTTGACCACGGCCAAACGAGTTTTCGGCGAGGATGAGCAGATCGCGAAATCCTGTCGTCACGTGGCGAGCCTCACCGCGCGACGAGCTCCCTAGGCAGGCACGAGACCATGGCGCCCGGGCTCTCGGTCGCTCTGTGCCTCACCGCGCTCGCCGTTGATCTCTCACCGGTCGTCGAGCGTGCATCCGCCCTCGGTCTCCACGAGCGCCGGCAATGGCACCTGCTGCTCCATTACCGGTCCGGCCGAGCCGGGCCGGTGAGCGACGTGGATGATCCCGCTTTCTTTTTGCACCCGGAGGGTAAGCGCGATCCCGCCGCCGAGCTGAGCGCCACCCTGCGCGGCATGCTCGCGCCGATCGACGATCCCGAGGCCCACATACGGTGTCGGCTTCCCGCCCGCAGCGCCTGGCTCAGGGAGCAGCTCGGTCGACTCGATGCGCGGCTCCCGGCGCTGACCTGCGTTGGCTCCTCCGCTTGGCTGGCGACCCTTCAACCCGGCCGGCTCACCTTCGTCTTCGCCTCGGCCTTTTTGAGCTCACCCCCATCGATGTTTGGGCACACTCTGTTGCGGGTGGACCGGGCCGACTTCCCGCAGGACGTGCTGCTCTCCACCATCATCCACTACGGCGGTCATCCGGACACCGACAACCCATTGCTCTACGCGATTCGCGGGTTGACCGGCGGCTTCTCGGGACGGTTTTCCTCGCTGCCGTACTATTTGAAGGTGCAGGAGTACACCGATCTCGATCGCCGGGACCTGTGGGAGTACGAGCTCAATCTCACCCCTGACCAGATCCATCGGCTGCTGCTCCATGCCTGGGAGCTCCGAGACATCCAGCTCGAGTATTTCTTCATCGACGAGAATTGCTCCTATCAAATCCTGACCCTGTTGGACGTGGCTGATCCCAGCCTCCACCTCGTCGATGATTTCCAGAACGCCACGATCCCCACGGACACGGTCCGCGCCATCACCTCTCGACCGGGACTGGTGCGCCGTCGGGTCTACCGCCCGGCGCTGACCACGACCCTCGTCGCCAGGCACGCTCTGCTCACGCCCACGGAGATCGATTTGGTCGAGCGTCTGGTGGAGGAACCAACCCCAGACTTTCACGCCCTTGACGGTCTGGCTCCGGAGCGACGGGCGTTGGTGTTGGAAACCGCCCACGACTATCTCAAATACCGGAATCCGTATTCCGCCGACCAGGCCCTCGACCCGGATCGCCCCGAGGCTGCCGTCGAGCTCGCCATCCTGCACGAGCGCGGGGCGCTAGACGCGATCGCCGTGCAGCCGGAGATGCAGCCACCGCCCGGTCCCGAAGAGGGGCACGGTAGCAGTCGGATCGGGCTCGGGTTTGGGCTCGACTCCGGCGCTGATGCCGGCGCGCGCATGGTCACCGAGTTTCATTGGCGGTTTGCGTTCCACGACCTGGTCGACCGCTCGGCCGGCTTCGT
>JAUUZB010000874.1 GCA_030590185.1 Deltaproteobacteria bacterium | reverse complement strand
GGGTCCGGTGCGATCGGGAACCGCGACCTCCACCGGAGCCCCACCGTCGACCGAGATCGCGAGCCGCGCCACGCGGGCGTTCTTCTTGAAGTGATCCGCGGAGCGCTGGTAGCCGTTCCAGATCTCCAGGGCGACGATCTCGGTGGCCGCGGCGAAGCTCACCGTCACCTTCTCCCCCTCGCCCAGGCCCTTGGCGCCCTCGACCCAGCCGAAGTCATCCCTTTTATCGAACAGATAACTGACGTGGTAGGCGTCCACCGGCGTGAGGGTCGACGAAGCCATTACCGAACCGGGCACGGACCTGGGCGCCTCGATCATTAGGTCGCGCCCCGCGGAGCCGAGGAAACGCACCTCGGCGAGGCAGGCCGTCTTCTGCCGGAGCTTGAGGAACGCGGAGCGCACCTTGCGCGCGCTGCTGTAACGGATCTCCGTGCCCGGGTCGCGGCTGACCACCTGACCGGCGTTGGTCGAGGTGCCATTGAGATAAACATCGAGGCTGACGTCGCCGTCACAGCCAGTCACCCGCAGGGCGGTGATCTCGGTCGGCGCCTCGAAACGGAAGAGCACCCCTTCGCCGTTGGCGTCACCGGTCGGCCGCCAGCCGGTGCTGGCGTCTCCATCGAGGAGCTTGCCTACGCCATCGCCGGAGGTGGCGGTCAACGCCTGCAACCGGGTGCTACCCGCGGCGCGGGCGAAGGTGCCGGTGGCGGTGGAAAGGAATAGGACCGCGACCGCGATCAAAGCTTGTGGTACGAGCTTGGCTGTCATCCTGGTTCGATCTCCTCTGCGGGTACCGGGTAGGTCACCCGCGCTCGGTTATCGGCGATTCTCTCGTTCCTAACCGTGCCATCGGGCCCGGTCTCCCGCCTGATCAGGCGGTTCTCTCGCCACACCCCCTGCGCTCGACGCACGAAGCGGTGGTCGGTCTCCACCACATCCCAGGTCCGCCCCGGGTCCTCGAGCAAGCGGACCTGCCCGCACAAGGATCCGCCGCGCACCTCGAGGGCCAAGAGCAGCGGCTGGTTCAGGGCGTTGATGAAGCGCAGGTCCCGGCGGGGATAAAAAACCGTCGCGCCACAACCAAACGGCACGTCGCGGTTGGCGTCCGGGAACAGGTCGAGGTGATGGCGGTGACGCTCGACAATCTGAGCGCCGCAGTGAAGCGCCAGGTAGTAGACCAGGTTCGATACCTGACAGACACCACCCCCGGTGCCCGTCCCGAGTGCATCACCATGGAGCTCCGGCCCGGCGCAAAATCCGCGCACCCGCAGGGGCGGGCCGACATAACGATGCCAGGAGAACAGCTCCCCCGGCGCGACCACCGCACCATCGAGGGCAGCGACCGCCCGCCGCACGTTGGCCTCCTTGGCCCGCTGCAGGCGCGGCTCGTATGCCGCCCCGGGACGACGCAGGGGGCTGGTGCGCTCGGCCTGCAGGTAGCCCCACGCCGATCGATCCCGGGCCCTCGGTGGCCCGCCCTCGAACCGTTGGGCGACGTGGCCCACGATAGCCGGCAGCCGACGCAGCGCGATCCGCCAGGCCAGGGGAAGGGTCTGCCGCGCACGGGCCCGCAACGAGGGCCCCACCGCCTCGACCGGACGCAACCGGGTCAACCTCACCAACGCACCCTGCGCCGCATCACTCATGGCGTAGCAGTCTCGACTGACTCCAGCGGCCTGACCAAGGCACCCTGTGCGGCATCACTCATGGCGTAGCGGTCTCGACCGACTCCAACGGAACGTCGAGGATGTCGAACCTCTGTCGCAGCGCCTTGCCCTGGAAGGCGTCGAAGTGCCACCACTCGTTGCGGATCATCTTGAAGCCGCCACCCTCGAGCATGGCCCGACGCAGGATGCGACGCGCCTCCACCTGCGCCGCGGTAAGCGCGCCGCTCGCCAGGTACCGCTCCTCGTGCCGGGGCTGCGCCTTCTTCTCAAAGGCATCGTAGGGCGTGCCCATGTCGACCTCGCGACCCTCGGCGTCGGCCAGGGTGAGGTCGACCGCGCAGGCATAGTTGTGCACCGAGCCGGTCTTGCCGTACGGGTTCGCCACGTAGCTCTGTTGCGGCGTGCCCACCACCACCTCCCCCATCACCTTTTGGATGTGGCGCGGCCGATAGCAATCCTTGAGCAGAAAGACGTAGCCCGGGTGGTGCGCGTCCAGGTACTTCTGCGCTTTGACCACCATCGCGCCCACCTCCGCCCGCAACAGACAGCGGGCCACCGGGTAGAGTTGTTTGCCGGTGAAGTTGTCGGTGGTGGCGTATTTGATGTCCAAACGGAAACGCTCGTCCAGGGTGGCGACATCCACCAGCGCGACGTTTGTCGGGGCGCTCACGAGGGCGAGGGCGAGCAGGCTGGCGATCACGTCGACTCCTCTACGGCCGGCACCGCGGGCACCTCACCAAACAACGGCGGTTGCATGGGCCAATTCCGGCGATGACCGAGCACCACCAGCGCGATCCCTGCCCCGAACAACACCACGGCGCCGTACTGAGCCGGAGTCAACCCGAGGTAACGCGCGTCGACCAAGGCGGTGTCGGTGGCACGCAAAAAGTCAAAGCCGAAACGCACCGGCGAGTAGGTGATGGCGATGGTCCCCACCACCGTGCCGTTGCGCCAGGGTTTGCGGGTCAGCAGATACAGGATCCCGACCAGCACAAAGGTGAAGAGCAGCTCATAGAAGCCGAGATCGTGCCGCACACCATCCGGATAGGCAACCCCCAGAAAAAAGTCAGTGCGGGCACCCGGATGATCGTGGGCGATGGTGCAACCGGCGCGGCCGAAAATCCAACCCACACTGAGGCCGAACAGAATCACGTCCCCGTACGGCATGACCGACAGGCGGTAGTACTTGAGCAGGCCTACCCCGGCGATGGTGCCCCCGAGGAAACCGCCGAAGGAGCTTATCCCGGACCAGATCTTGAACAGCACCCACGGATCATCGTCCATCAGCTCCGGGTGGTAGAACAGGACGTGCACCAGGTGGGCGCCGATGAAGCTGCCGATCAGGACGACCTCGGGCAGCCGTAGCGCTACTCGGCGGTCAAAGTTTGGCAAGCGCTTGCCCTTGCGGTCCCAGAACCAGATGCCCGCTACGATCGCCATACCGACCAGCACGACGAATGCATCGATGCGACCTAGGCCCCAGTCGGTGAGATCCAGAACCGGCGATGTGAACCAGGGAATCACCGGCCTTCCATATCACTTCGCGGCGGGCTCTACGGTGATGTTTTTTGTGGGGCTGGGGCTGGGTTTGATCGTTTTTGTTTGTTGATCTTTTTGGGGCCTACGGAGCTGCCTGG
>JAUUZB010000621.1 GCA_030590185.1 Deltaproteobacteria bacterium | reverse complement strand
CGGCTCAACCACGGGGCCCTCTTCGTCATCGCCGATGGCGGAGAACGGCACCGTGCGCTTCTCGCGCTCCCCCCGCGTCTTGGCCCGGTTGGTTAGGATACGGAAGATCCAGGTCTTCAGGGAAGACCGACCCTCGAAACGCTCGAGGCCCTTGAGCACCCCGACCCAGGCCTCCTGCACCACCTCCTGGGCAACCGCGTCGTTTGCCACGTGCATCCGCGCGACCCGCAGGAGCTTGGGGTGGTACGCCGTCACCAATTTCGTGAAGGCCTGCTCGTCACCGGCCCGCAGGCGGTCGAGCAATTCATTGTCAGCAGGCAACGTCATCAGTATTCCAGAGCCGGCGCAACCCTAGCCGAGGCGCCGCTGGCAGGGCAAATTGGATCAAATCGCGGTGGGCTCGTCCCACTGCGCGGTGAATGGCACTTCGGTCTCGGCGGTCATCGCCAGCAGGCGCTCCAGGATGCGCAGGTGCAATGCCTCGTCGTCCGGTTGGCCGAGCGGATAGCCGAGCGGGTAGTCGACCTCCAACGCCCGCGGCGGGCGGACCTTTCGGGTGATGTCGTGCAGCATGGTGATCGACGCGGTGGGGATACCGCGGTTCTCAATCTCGGCTTGAATCAAGGCGACCGCCTGATGACAAAACGGTCAGACCGGGATCAACAACGCCAGATCGACTTGATCCTGAACGAGCAACTCGGCGGCCTCGGGCGCGCTCTGCTTGCGCAGCCGGCCCGGGGCGGTGATCGACCCCATGAAGGAGAGATGGCGCGGTGCCACCTCGCCAATGCGCCCGGTCTTGGCCAGGGTGTGCAGGCGACCGAGCGGCAGCGCCAGATTTCGATCCTGGGCGATCCCTTGGTGGTCAAAGGTGTCGCTGCGGTGGAACTCCGACAAGCTCTGGACGTCGAGGTCGCCCGGGATCACCCGGTAGGAGAAGTCGCCGCCCTTTTGTTTCTCGTCAAAGGGCTCCGCTCCGGGCGGCACCAGGCCGGCGGTGGTGACCAGCGCCACGCGGCTCTCGGCGATCGGTTTTTTGGGCGTCGCGCAGGGGACCGGATTGATCCTCCGCCAACGGTAGGGGATCATCATGGCGCGGTACTTGAGGGACAGGTCGCTCATCTGGGCCATCAGCGGGGATCTCCATAGAACCTGGCCAGTAGCGACGGCGGCACACCGAGGCGGTAGAGCCAGGGGAAAATATTGATCAGCAAGGTGAAGTAGAGCGGTCGGGCCACGAACCGCCGCCCCGATACCCGGACCTCCGCCGGTACGGTGCGAATGGCGCCGCGGCGGCGCAGTCGTCGTGAGAACTCCAGATCTTCCATCAGGGCCAAGTTCGGATAACCACCGACTTCGTCAAAGGCGTCACCTCGCACGAAGATCGCCTGGTCGCCGTAGGGTAAGCTGCTATAGCGCGAACGCAAATCCGCCAGGCGCAACAGCGGCCCCCAACGAACGCGGTGGGTGTCGTCGATGGTGTGAATGCGAAAGGCACCGGCCACCACCAGCGGGTCAGCCAGGGTCTCATTGACCCAACGCGCGGCGTCCGCGGGCAAGTGGACGTCGGCGTGCAGGAAGAGCAAGTGGTCGCCCACGGCCGCGGCGGCCCCGGCGTTCATCTGCGACGCTCGCCCCCGCGGGGCGCTCAGGACCCGCGCGACACCCGTCGCCTCTGCCCGTTCCACCGTGCGGTCGCGGCTGCCGCCGTCGACCACCAGGATTTCGTAGATCCCGGTGAGCCGCGAGACCTCACGAAGTTGGTCCGCGATCCGATCCTCTTCGTTGAGGGTCGGCATGATCACCGATACCCGCTGGCCGGGCGGCGCTGTGATTCGATTTAGGACACGAAGGGTCGCCGGCGCCTGCTGGTCCCCCCGCTCGAGCTCCTGGTGCAGCCGCACCAGATCCGGAGGCCGATCGACGTCAAACCACTCCGGTAGAATCGCCAGGGACGCGCCTGCCTCGCGCAGCCGGGCCGAGGTCCGCTCGAAGGTGGTGGCCGCGCTCCAGGGCAGGTCCGCCAGCAAACCCTCGGGGCAGCTCTTGAGCCCTAGCAGATAAAAACCACCATCCTCGCTCGGGCCGAGAACCGCGTCGTGGTCCTCGAGGGCAGCCCGGGCTCGTTCGAAGAGATGCCCCGGGAGTCCCGGCGCGTCCGCGCCGATGGCGATGGCGAAGGGGCCGTGTTCGAGGGCGCGGCGCAGGATAGTCTCCATGCGCTGCCCGAGGTCGCCATCCCCCTGCAACCAGACTTCATAACGGCCGCGGGCGCCGTCCCGGTCGCGGGCGCCGTCCCGGTCGCGGACACCATCCCGGTCGCGGGCACCATCCCGGTCGCGGGCGCCGTCCCGGTCGCGGGCGTCGGTGGGTTCGGTGGAGCCGGTGTCATTCGCGGCACCGAGGCTGTCACCGAGCGCTTGGCTGGCCGCCACCACGGGCCGCGCCCACTCGATTCCACCCAGACTCGCCCAGGTGTCGAGAAAAAACGCCTCGGCCAGCTCGGCGGCGTGGTCGTGCCCCACCCGGGCGGCCAGACGGGTTTTGACCTCCCCGGGCCGGGGTGGTTTGACGAACACGCAGATGTGACCTCGTGGTTGCACGCCTTGTCCGGGTTTCGGTTTTCGGTCCAGCCCTAGGATCGTAACGATCCGTCGACCCGCAAGACCATACGTCAGGGTTTGGCCCGGCCATAGGTCCGTGCCATCCCGAGGGGAAAGGGTGAGAAGATGTCCGACCACTATTATGACGCCGCGGATCTGGCCAAGTTCACCGAGATGGGCAAGAACCAGCCGCAGCTCACTCAAAAGTTCTTCGCCTGGTACAACGCTGTCTTCGAGGACGGCGCGCTGTCGGCGCGGGAGAAGGCGTTGATCGCCCTCGCGGTTGCCCACGCGGTGCAGTGCCCCTATTGCATCGACGCCTACAGCCAGGACGCGATCGAGAAGGGTGCCGATCTCGACCAGACCACCGAGGCGGTTCACGTGGCCGCGGCGATCCGTGGAGGCGCGAGCCTGATTCACGGTGTTCAGATGCGCAACAAGATCGGCAAGCTGTCGATGTAGGCGTTGGCCGGCGCCGGTCGCGCCGGTCGCCAACCTGGGACGAGGGGGCACGGGAGAGCGCGAATGGCGGAGGCTGCGAAAATCCACACCCTGCTCGGGCGCGGCTCGCCCCTTGCCTCACCCGCGGAGCAGTTGCGCGCCCTCGCTGCGCCGACGTTACCGAGGGAGTTCCCCGAGGCGCTCGCCGACGCCGGGCTCTGGCCCCTCGAGCCGACCGCGATCGAAATCATGCAGCTCAACCTCGGCACCCTGTGCAACCAGACCTGCCGGCACTGTCACGTCGATGCCGGACCCGACCGGCGCGAGGTGATGTCCCGGGAGACCATGGAGCATTGCCTGACGGCGCTGGCGAGCACTGAGATCCCGGTGGTCGACATCACCGGCGGCGCGCCGGAGCTCAACCCGAGCTTTCGCTGGCTGGTCGAGCGGATCACGGACCTCGGCCGCCAGGTCATGGACCGCTGCAACCTGACCATCATCGAGACCCGCGCCCATCGCGATCTACCGGAGTTCTTCGCCCGGCACCGGGTCGAGGTGGTCGCGTCGCTGCCCCACTACCGGCCGTTCAACACCGACCGGCAGCGGGGCGAGGGCGTGTTCGAGAAATCCCTGTGCGCCCTCAAACGTCTCAACGAGGTCGGCTACGGCGATGGCAAATCGGGCCTGCGTCTGGTCCTGGTCTCGAACCCGGTAGGCGCTTTTTTGCCAGCCCATCAGCAGACCCTCGAGGCGGAGTGGCAACGGGAGATGGAGCGGTTGCACGGTATTCTCTTCGACGCCCTCTACACCATCACCAACCTGCCGATCAGCCGCTTCCTCGAGTGGCTCCAGACCTCCGGCAACCTCGAGGTCTACCTCGAACGGTTGGTCAACGCCTTCAATCCGGCCGCGGCCGCCGGTGTCATGTGCAGGAGCACCCTGTCGATAGGCTGGGACGGGACACTCTACGACTGCGATTTCAATCAGATGCTCGGCATGCCCGTAGCCGACACAGCGCCCCAGCGAATCGAAGATTTTGATGTCGAAGCCCTTGGGGACCGCGCAATCGCCGTGGCGCGTCTTGGCTTTGGTTGCACCGCG
>JAUUZB010001116.1 GCA_030590185.1 Deltaproteobacteria bacterium | reverse complement strand
GCGCCCGCCGATCAACACCCTGCTCTATCGCCTCGGGGATTGTGACTCCAAGAGCCTGTTGATCGCCCTGCTCCTCAAACACTGCGGCATCGAGGCCGGGCTGTTCGTGTCCTTTAGCGAGCGCCACGCCATCGCCGCGGTGGCGGCGCCGCCCCAGGTCAATCTCGAGGATGACGCGCGCCTCGGCGGCGAGAGCTTCGCCGCGGAGATGGGCGCTTGGTCCATTCTGGCTGGGGTCGGAGGGGCGCCTCGGATCTGGGCGGCGATGCCCGCCTCCTCGCCGGGGCCGGGCGGTCGCGTCAACGCCGTTGATCTCTTCGCGCCGGTCGAGTCGACCGTCTACGCCGACGTCGGTGTGGTGAAGGTGCGGGAGCCCGACTCCTGGGCGTTCCTACCCTTGACCGCGGTGTGGGTGCGCGTCGGGCTGAGTCGTGTGGCGTTGCCCACCGACCAGGCGGAGTTCGAGGTGATGCCGTGAGGCGTCGCGGGCTGCTGTTGCTCGTAGGCCTGACCCTGGCGGGCTGCCAGCTAGGGGAGGGCCCCAGGCAGCTGCCGTTCCCGACCCTCGAGCCGACCGCGTTATACGTGGAGCTCCAAGGCCAAGGGCGGGGCGCTGCACGGCGTTCCGCCTCGCCGACCGAGCCCCAGTCAGATTTCCAGCGCGCCCTGGCGGGGGCGCCAACCCGGGAGACGGGCCGTGCGGTGCAGAGTCAACAGGTGTTGCTCAGCGGTCAGCTCGTCGGGGAGATCCCCAAGACCTTCAACGAGTGGCGCTGGGCGGCGGACTCCACCTCGACCCTGTTCGTGCACCAGCCCGCGGGCGGAGCCCCGGACGCCCTGGTCTACACCGAGGCCTTTTCCAAGCTGCGTGATCGCTTGCCGTCGATGGAGCTGCAACGCTTTCAGTTGTCGGTGGATCCGGATCTGACCATCGCTCCCAAGCTCGTGCAGCACGCCATCAATCCGTGGGGCGATCTCGAGGGCAACCCAGAGGATGACTCGCGGCGGGCGCTGACCAAGGTGGTGCTGGCGTTGGCCACGCGCACCCAGGGAGCTGGTTTGGGCTACGAATCGACGCCAGAGACTTTCACAGGTTGGCGTTGGGTCGGCCGCAATGCCCACCGTGCGAAGTTTCGTTTGGGACGCAGCGCCGGTACGTGGGGTACGCCGGATATCGCCGACGCCGAGACCCTCGAGGCCCTCGACACCCTCGCGGCGCGGTTTCCCCAGGCGCAGAAGCTCATGGATCGCATGGTGCTCGAGGTGCAGAGCCGCGGTCCGGCGTTGGTGCAGATCCCGCGGCGCAATAGTACGCTGATCATCGGCACCGCTTCGATTGACTACGCCCGCAGCCTGCACCTGGCCATGGTCTGCACCAGCCCCTGTGGCGTCGCCCGGGATCTCGCTGCCTTTGTCGGCTCCGTGCGCCAGCCTTCGTCGGAGGAGCGTATCCGCCTCGCCGCCCAGAACAACCCGGCGGAGCTCACCAAGTTGAGCAGTGACCTCGGGCTGTCCCTGTCATCGGCGAGCGCCAACGCGGTCGGTGACGATCTCGCGGAGCTGATGCGGGCGGTGATCGAGGATGACGGCCCCAAGCAGCCGGATCAGGAAGATCCGGATGATGCGCCGGTGGTTGAGCCGGAAGCTCAGAACCCCCGAGCTGACTGACGACATCGCACAATCGACCTCTGTCGGCGGCTTGCACCGGCAGTGTTGGATATCACGTCATTGATGTTATCCTAGGCGGTTGCATCCCGGCTCAGACGTCATTACCTACCCAGCCCGTGCTTCACCTCCTCCACCAACGCCTCGAGGCCCTCGCGGCGAGCCGCGACGTGCCGCCCCTCGGCGGCGCCCTGCGTGGTCTCGAAAAGGAATCCCTGCGGGTCACGCCAGAGGGTCACATCGCGCAATCGGATCATCCCGCCGGTCTAGGCAAGGCGCTCACCCATCCCTGGATCACCACCGACTTCTCCGAAGCGATGATCGAGCTGGTGACGCCGCCGCAGCCGACCAACGAGGAGACGCTCGGGTTCCTGCGGGATCTGCACCGCTTCGTCTACGAAGAGATCGGCGACGAGCTCCTGTGGTCGACCAGCATGCCCTGCTTTTTGCGCGGCGACGATAACGTGCGCATCGCCCATTACGGCAGCTCTCTCTCCGCTCAAATGCGTGAGGTCTACCGCCGCGGTCTGAGTCAGCGCTACGGCCGCACCATGCAGACCATCTCTGGGGTGCACTTTAATTTCTCACCCGCCACGGAGTTCTGGCCGGTCTTGCACGACCTCGACGGCGTCACCGGTGACCCGCGGGCCTTGCGCGATGCGGCTTTCTTCGGCGTGTTGCGCAATTACCGTCGCTTTGGTTGGCTCGTGCTCTACCTCTTCGGCGCCTCACCGGCGGTCTGCCACACCTTTTTTGCCGGCCGACCCGTGACCCTGCCCGAGCTCCTGCCCGGGACCCACTACGAACCCCACGCCACCACTCTGCGCATGAGCGACATCGGCTATCGCAATCGCCGGCAGGTCGGCCTAGCGCCGTCGATGAATGGTCTCGAGGCGTATGTCACCGAGCTCGAACGGGCGGTGCATACCTCCGATCCGGACTACGAGCAGATCGGCGTGCGGGTCGCAGGCGAATGGCGCCAGCTC
>JAUUZB010000496.1 GCA_030590185.1 Deltaproteobacteria bacterium | reverse complement strand
GAGCCGAGGAAATCGTGGGGGAAGCCCAGCTCGATCGCGCTGGCCGTATTGAGCGCCCCTAGTTGCGCGTCGGTAAGCGATACGGTGGTAGCGCCGAGCGTGTCCTCGAGCTGGGAGACTTTCCGGGCGCCAATGATCGGAATGTTGCGGGCATCGCGCGCCATGACCCAGGCGGTCGCGACCTGCGCGGAGGTGACGTTGAGCTCGTCGGCGACGCGATCGACCTGGCTGGCGATCGCCAGGGCGGTATCCGAGGTGCGGCCTCTAGCCTCGTTGCCTGACGTACGAGCGCTGTCGTTGTCGACGCCACGGCGCGTGTATTTCCCCGTCAACACACCGGCACCGAGCGGGGCCCAGGCGAGTACGCTGAGGTCGAAGTGCTCAGCCATCGGCAACAGGTCGCGCTCGGGCGTACGCTCGAGGAGGCTGTACTCGATTTGCAGACAGGTAAACGCGGTCCAACCCCGCAGCTCGGCGAGCACGTTCGACGAAGACACGACCCAGGCGGGCGCGTCACTGATGCCGACGTAGAGAACCTTGCCGGCCCGCACAACGTCGTCGAGGCCGCGCATGACCTCATCAAAGGGAGTAACCCCGTCCCAGGCGTGCACCCACAGTAGATCGATGTAGTCCGTCTGTAGCCGCCTCAAGCTCTCCTCGACGGACCGCATGAGGTTCTTGCGCTGGTTGCCGCTTGAGTTCGGGTCGTCGTGATCCATGGCCAGAGTGTACTTGGTGGCGACAACGGAGCTGTGGCGCCTCCTCTCGAGCCAACGACCGACGATCTCCTCGGTCTCTCCGCCGTGGTACTTGTTGGCGGTGTCGAGAAAGTTTCCGCCGGCCTCGCGGTAGGCGTCGAGCACCCGATGGCTCGTCTCCTCATCCGCGCCAAAGCCCCACTGGGAGCCAAAACTCATCGTGCCCAAGCAGATCTCCGAGACACGCAACCCGCTCTTGCCTAGGAATTTGTAGCCGAGCATCTCGTTTCTCCTCGCCAGAGCGGCAACTCCACACCACCGCTGTGTTGAACGTCACAAGTTGGTGACGTTTTGCCGCATCGTCGACCCCTGGATCGGGATTTTCAGGTCAGCAGCGCCGGGGGGCTATCTTCCCCGAAGGATGTGGCTATCGAGTGCTGCCTTCTTCTCGTCGAGCAGCTTGCCGAACGCTGCGAGCAACTCTGCGCGGCTCATCTGCCAGAATATTCGTCCGCGCCTCACATAGATGTGGTCCACCATCTCGCCGCCCTTGGCCTCGACCAGCCTCTCGAACTCGGTGATGTATTTCTCTTTGAACCTGCTGTTGAAGGTATTGAATAGAACGACCTTCTTGCCGCGAAAGTCGTTCTTCTCAACGAACGCCCAGAGAGGAACCGCTGGCCGGTACCACCAAATAGGGGAGCCGAGAAACACCAGATCGTACTGGCTCATATCGAGTGACGCAGGCTCAATGATGGCGGTTCTCACTTCATCCCAGGCATCGCTGCTCGCGCTCCGCGTTTCATCTGCGTATTCCTTGGCCTCGATAAAGACGGCGTGCGCTGCGAACCGTTCGATGATCTGCTGAGCCACCGCCTTGGTGTTGCCGTCCTGGGAGTAGGTCACCACCAGTACCCTCACCTGGGCTTTGGGATTGGCGGGGGGATCAGCCTGTGCTTCGGGCTGAGCATAGACTGGTGCGGCAACGACGACGCTCGCCAAAAAGACCAGAACGGGTAGCCCGTTCCTGCTCCACACGGGTTCAACTCTCATCTACTATCCGGACGTCACAAACAGGATACCATGAAGAACCTGCGGGTCGATTCGGCACGATTTTTTTTTGTGTATTTTGTCCGCAAGCCCGCTCAAATGGCGCTTTCCCTGGAGGACGTGAAGATCGAGGAAACCTGACCGGGCGCGGGATCGACCGCCGCCATGTCATGGCGCCGCGACAGCGCACATCCCGAAGGAGTCACCAGGGTGCTCAGGAGTCTAGCCAACGCTTGTATGGTGGCGGCCGCCTTGGTCGGCCTCGGGGCCGTCTCTTTGTGGATCGTGGCGGTTGCGATCTGGAGCCTGCTGATCATCGATCAGGACGTGGCCGAGCGAGACGACGTCCGCCGCCAGGTGGCGCAAACCAACGTCGCCCGCGCGCACCGGGCGCGTGTGGCAAATGAGCACATGGTAGCCAGGTCGGTTGCCGCCGGGCCGGCTGCCCCCACGGAGCCGGAGGAGACGGAGTTTGCCGACGATCCCCTGCTCGACACTCTCGCCCAGGTGCCCGCTGGGACGCGAATGGTGATGTTCGAGCTCAACGCCCTGCGCCACTCGGTCGCCGGGGAGGCGACGGTCGCCTGCCTCAGCCCGAATCTGGCCGAGGTGCTGAGTATCAGCGAGGCGATCGGGATCGATCTGCTGGAGATCTTCGACCGCATGGCCGTCATCGAGGGTGGAGGTCAGATCCTGAGCGGCCACTTCGACGCCTTGAGCCGGCTGCCGCCCAACTACGGCGACAGGGCGCGGATCTTCGGCGCAGACGGGGACGAGCGTTGGGCGGTCTGGAACGGAGAGCTGGTGATCTTCGAGGATTCCCATCGGTTCATCGAGCGGACGGTGGATCGCCTCGAGGGTCGGGCGGAGTCCCCCGACCGGCAGCCGCTGCCGGAGCTGTTCGGCGAGATCCTATTTCGCGGGCACAACCCCGCCATTCTCAACGACCTGCCGGTCGTGCCGGGGGTGGCGCCGACGGAGTTTTCCTTGGACGGGCCTGGGCCAGAGCTCGATCCTGCATTGGCACCCCGGATGCGCGAGCTCTTTGGGAGCGACCCGATCGTCACCCTGCAAATCAGCGCCATGAACGAGGTCGCTCTCCATGTGACCGTGCCCTGGCAAGGCGATGCCCCGAGCGAGGCGGTGGCCATGTCCGGCACCTGGCGCGATCATGGCGAGACCTACCAGACACAGTCGACGACGCAGTGGCACGACGGCGAGATGACCGTTGACTGGAACCTTCCCCGCGAGTTCGCCCTCGATCTGGCAGGCGAGCTCTGCCGGGAGATGCGCGGCGATATCGACGAGAGCCTCGCCGAGGAGCCATTCCTCAAGCTGCTGTTGGGGACGGCGGCGATGCCGCCGGACGGGTCGTAGATCCCCCACGGTCGCTAGGCAGGCGGCTTCATCTCCATCATTTGTGCGACCTCGACCGTGCCGATGTCGAGGTACGGACACTCCTTAGCCATCTCGAGGGCAGCATCCATGCTGTCGGCTTCCACGACGGAAAACCCCGTCAAGGCACCCGCCCCACCATCATCCGACACACCACTGGAGCTGACGATCTTGGACTTTCCCAAGGGAGTGCCGGGGTTGACCACGGCGTCGCCGAGCCCACCGACCCAGGCTTGCCATTTCGCCATTTGCTCGGATCCCGCCTCGGGGCTCTCAGGACTGTTTCCCTCGTGATAGGCAATGATGTACTTTGACATGTGATTCCTGCCTGTGTCTCAATTCCCCCGGGGATTGTCGAAAGAGCCCTGCCGCTCGCGGACACATGAGCTAAACACTGAATCGGACAGGCGCAAGCCGGCGCCTGGGGCAGCAAGAGACGCAACCCATGAGCCTCGACGATCTCGGCTGGACGCCAGCGTTGGCATTCTATCTCGCGGAGCTCGGTGATGAGTCGCTGATCCCGGTGCGCGTCTGTAGGGTCGACAGGGGACGTGCCAAGGTCGTGGGCGAAGCCGGCGAGGAGTCGGCGATGTGGCCGCCGAGCCTGGCGATCCTCGATGGACCGGCCATCGGCGGGCCTGCCATTGGCGATTGGTGCGCCTGCTCCCAGGCCGGGGACCTCCTCCGCATCGAGACGGTCCTGCCGCGCACCGGCACGATGACCCGAGGGGTGACGAGCGGCCACCGAGCGACCCAGATCCTGGCCGCCAACGTCGATGTCGCATTCGTCGTGACCGGGTTGGACGGCGACTTCAGTGTGCGACGAATCGAACGGTACTTGGCGCTCGCCCGGGCCGGAGGTGTGCGACCGGTGGTGGTGCTCAACAAGGTCGATGTGTGTGACGACGTCGACGGTCGGTATCGGGAGGCCGAGTCGGCTGCTCCCGGCGTCACCACGCTGCGCCTCTGCGCCCTCGACCGAGACAGCTCCGTTGCCGTTCGACGCGAAGTGGGTCCCGGGCAGACGGCGGTGTTTCTCGGTTCGTCCGGAGTTGGGAAGTCGACCATCATCAACCGGCTCCTCGGAGAGGAGCGGCAGGCCACCGCCGAGGTCCGTGGAAAGGACGATACGGGTCGACACACGACGACCCGGCGAGAGCTCATCGTGTTAGCTGGTGGCGGCGCGGTCATTGATACGCCCGGGATTCGCGAAGTGGGTGTGCTCCCCGACGTGGAGAGTCTCGAGGCGGCTTTCCAAGAAATCACTGCGCTGGCCGACGGGTGTCGGTTCACGGACTGCCGCCATGGGGGCAAGCCAGGGTGTGCGGTTCACCGAGCAGTTGAGGAGGGAGAGCTCGACGCTGTTCGGCTGCAGAGTTTTATCGATCTTCGGCGGGAGTCGGAGAACGCGGCGCGCCGGCGAGACACCCACGCAGCACGGCAGGAGGAGCGTCGCACCGTTGGGACGTATCGAAAACGACT
>JAUUZB010000494.1 GCA_030590185.1 Deltaproteobacteria bacterium | reverse complement strand
GGCGTGGGCGGTGCTCTGCACCCGAACGGCGCAAACGCTTCGGACCAACCATCTTCGCTCGCGTGCCGCAAGCTCCTCGCGATCACCACAGGCTCCGGAGCGAACGCCCGAGCCAACCCAGCCAGGCGACCCAGCCAACCCAGCCCAGCCAACCCAGCCCAGCCCAGCCAACCAGCCAACCCAACCCCCAGCACACACCAACCATCTCCCCCCGCACTTCGCCCCAACCACCCTGCACCATTTCCACCGCCCCTCCCTCACGGCTGATCCGACACGAGGGATCCGCGCCCTCAGCCCCCGGCACGGGTCGAAGACAAAAGTAATCTCTGCTAAGAATGCAGCGTGAAGAATGACAGCCAAGCCGCGGACAAGTACCGTACCCTAGCGGCGCGTTACGACTCACGCTGGGCCCGCTACATCGAGATCACCTACCGCGCCACCGCCGAGCGACTAGCGCTCGAGGGCAACGAGCGCGTGTTGGACGTGGGCTGCGGCACCGGCGCCATGCTGGGCTGGCTGGCCGCTGAAAATCCAAGCCTCGAGCTGCACGGGGTCGACGCCTGTGCCGAGATGCTAGACGTGGCGCGGGAGCGACTGGCCGGCGCGGCGCAAATCGACACTGCCGATGCCACGGCCCTACCCCACGACGATGCCAGCTTCGATCTCGTCATGTCCTGCAACATGTTCCACTACATCGCCGATCCCGTGTCGGCCTTGCGCGAGATGTCCCGCGTGCTGCGACCGGGCGGCCGGCTGGTGATCACCGATTGGTGCGACGACTTCCTCGCCTGCAAGGCTTGCGATCTGTTTCTCAGGGTCGTCAGTCGCGCCCACCATCAAACCTACGCGGCGCGCGATTGTCGGGAAATGATCGAGAGCGCCGGCTTTGAGCGCACGCAGGTCGACCGCTACAAGATCACCTGGTTGTGGGGCTTGATGACGGCGACCGCCCACAAAGAAAGTTGATCGACCCTAGGCCCAGCCCTTGGTCTTGTTGGCCTTCTCCTCGCTGTCGTCCAATCCCTGAACATCCCGCAGCCGCTCCGACGGCGACACCGCGTGTGCCGTCTGGCCACCCTGCCCACCGGCGCCCGCGGCGGAGATGATCGCCTGGGCCTTTTGATCCTCGTCTCGCTGGCCCTCGGCCATTTGGTCCTGGCTGAGTTTTTCGGCGGTCGCCGTCTGTTTCGCGAGCTTGGCGCCATCCACCTCAGTGGCCTGGCGCAGCTTCGCCTGGTCGATCTCGGCAGGTGTCTTGGTGCCGGCACCGAGAAGACCGCCGTGCTGGAGGAGCCGCTTTTTCTCCTCCTCCTCGTCGGTGGTGACCAGGAGATCGTCGTGGTCTGCCTTGGAGAAAGTCGAAGATGGCCCTGCGCCGATTCCGTCGATGCCGCCCATGAGTCTTCTCCTCCCGGCCGGTCGCGCGTCCCGTGATAGCCGGCTGCGGATTCCGTCCGTGTATCGCTAAACTAGCACACAGCCCGACCCTGTCCACCGGAGGTCACTCTCGAGCAGCGGCGAGCGGACGCCACGAGGCCCATGTCACCGGCGCCGCCGCCGGAAATAATCGATCTGCCACTTTTGCACCGCCGCCTCGTGGCAGGCGAGGGTCGGACAAAACACGTGACGGCCGTTGTTCATCGACACGAAAAAGAAATCGGAACACTCGGCCGGCGCCACCAGCGCTTCCATGGCGGCGCGGCCCGGGCTGGCGATGGGACCGGGCGGTAGGCCGTAGTTCGTATAGGTGTTGTACGGGTTCTTCATCTCGCGCAGGTGATAGCGTTTGATGTTCCCGTTGAAGCTCGGATCCTCGAGGTGGGCGGCGTAGATCACGGTCGGGTCGGTCTGCAGGCGCCAGACCGGCTTGGCCTTGAGGCGGTTGTAGAACAGACAAGCGATGCGCGGCCGCTCGATCGGATCGCCGGTCTCCTTCTCGATGATCGAGGCCAGGGTCGCGAACTCCCGCTCGCTAAAATTGAGCGGGCCGGTGCCGGACCGGGTGACCTCTTCGAAGTTGCGGCGATAGACGCGAAACACCTCGGCGAAGATCCGCTCGCCGGCCACGCCGCGGGCGAAGGTATAGGTCTCGGGAAAAAAGTAGCCATCGCAGGTCGGCCCCGGGATGCGGTGCGACTCGAGAAAGGCTCGGTCATCGCACAGCCGGTCGAACAACGCCGGTTTGATCCAGCTCTCGGCGGCCAAGAGGTCCCGCACCTGCCAGCGATTGAGCCCCTCGGCGATGGTGAAGGTCGCGGTCACGACCCGACCCGCCATGAGCATGGCGAGCAGCTCCCGCGGGGTCTGGTCCTTGGCGATCCTATACTCGCCGGTGCGGATGGCGGTCTGGCCGCTGAGGCGGGCGTGGGCATACAGCCAGGCCGGCCGCTCGAGCACGCCGCGGCTCGCCAGCTCGTTGAGCACCGGCCGCAGGGTGGAGCCGCCCTCCACCAAAATCGTGGACTCCCCGCCCACGGGACTGTCGAGGTAGCTCTGAAGTAATGCCCAGGCGCCACCGGCCGCGATCGCGCCGCTCAACAGCAGCACCAGGGCGGCGGCGCCAAGACGTCTCATGCCACGCTTCAAGACCCCGTCCCCCGAGCCTCGAGGTACGACTGCAGAATCAACGCAGCGGCCACCTTGTCGATCTTCTCCTTGCGTTTGTCGCGCCGCACCCCGGCGGTGATCATGACACGCTGGGCCTGGGCGGTGGTCAAGCGCTCATCCCACGACTCGATCGGCACCTCCAATTTTTTCGCCAGCTCCTCCACAAAGGCATCGACCGACTCCACCGCCAGCCCCGCCTCCCCGGAGAGGGTCAATGGCCGGCCCACCACGACCCGCTCGACCTCATACTCGGCGACCAGATCGGCTACCTTAATAAAGGGATCCTCGCGTCGCCGATGGATCACCATGAGCGGTTGGGCAGTCATGCCCAGCGGATCGCTCAGGGCAACCCCGACCCGAACCGTACCCACGTCGAGGGCGAGGATGCGCCTCACTTCTCCTCGTGCTTGTTCAACCGAGCCTCGAGCTCGGCGAGGCGGTCGCGGAGCTGATCCAGCTCGCGGCCAACCAGGCCCACGCCGCCCTTGATGCGCTCCTCAACGCCCTGCTGTAGCTCGTCAAACGCCTTTTGCGTCGAAGAGAGCAAGCCCTTGGCAGAGTCGACCGGCCGTTGGACCTGCTCCTCACCCTTGTGCAGGACCTTATCGATGCGATCGCCGACTTCGCTGCGGATCCTGTCCGCCGTGGTGCGGATGTCCTTGACGCCCTCCTCGGCTCGATCCTTGACCTGCTCGGCGCCCTTTTTGATGTCGCTTGCTGCGTGCTCCACCCGCTCGCGGTAGAAGTCTTTGATGTCCTCCCCGCGGTTTTGGATCAGGTCCCGGAGCAGCCCGAGGGGCATGAAGTTATTCTTCTTTTCGGACTCGAAGATGATCTGAGCCAGGGTGACGCTGGTCAGGTCCTCGCCGCTCTTGTTGTCGATCACCCGAACCTCGTCGCCGGCGCTGATCATGATGGCGATGTCATCGAGGGTAACGTAACAGCTGCGCTCCGTGTCATAGAGCTTGCGGTTGGCGTAGCGCTTGACGATTTTGGGCTCAGACATTCGACCTCTCCCTGCAACTGCGGATTTCGAAACGCCGCGTCGTAACACGGTGCATCAAAGGAATCAATGCTGCGATTGA
Organism: Deltaproteobacteria bacterium; assembly: GCA_030590185.1. The sequence continues at coordinate 939 of JAUUZB010000494.1, read as the reverse complement.
GGCGCAGCTAGGCGACCCGGGAGCAGGGCGTGGGCCAGGGGCGCGAGGCGGCCGTCCCGATCCCCGTCGAGCAGGGCCAAGGCGTAGGCTCGAAATGGGCTCGGTGGCAGGGCCCCAAAGGCGTGCTCGAGGTCGGCCATGGCGTCGCTCGCGCGCAGCTCCGGCAGGAAACGATAGGCGGTGTTGAGCACGTAGGTGCAGTCCGCCTCCGGCCCGGCCACGCAGGCCTCGAGCTCCGCGCTCAGGCGGGCGGGATCCGGGCGCTGGGCCAAGGACTCCATCAACCGGCGCTCCGGGTGGTCGGACCCCCGGGCGATTGCCCGTCGCACCCAGAAACCGCTCAGCCCCGGCTTGCCAGCGCAGGCAGCGCGACGAACCCGGCCCTCCGGTTGGTAGGCGGCCTCGAACCGCGGGTCCCGGGTGAGGAAACCGTAGCCGCAGGTCCAGCCGGAGTGGAGGCGCAGGATGTCCGGCTGAGCGACCTCGAAGAAGTAATCGGCGACGCGGGCATCGTCCCAGGTCTGGGCCAGCACCGGCGCGCCGAGTCGTCCCAGGTCAAAGATGTTGAAGGTCTTGTGGTAGGTGACCGCGCCGATGTCCGGGGTGGCGACCTGGGCGCGCGTCAGACCATGGGCGCCGGCGATGCGTACGAAATCAGCCTGGGCCGGCTCCACCGCCTTGCAACAAACGTGGTAGGGCGCCGCCGGCGCGAGCTGAGCGAGTTGGGGCAGCAGCAGGATCACTACCCCAATGACCTTGACCCAACCCGGCAACCGCCCGAGGCCCAGGGCCGCGACCGCCGCTAGGACGGCGAACAGCGCCAGGTGGGTGGTGGTGCGGGCCGGGTCGAGGCGGGTGATACCGAATACGTATGGGTAAGCGGCGGCGGTGAGCACCATGGCGCCGCACAAAAAAACCAGATCGCGGCCGCGGCGCTCG
>JAUUZB010000574.1 GCA_030590185.1 Deltaproteobacteria bacterium | reverse complement strand
TTTCGCGCGCTGCGTCGCGATCTTCTGGAGCGCGCGCGGGTTGGGTTGCGCCTCGAAGAGTTCAAGCCGCGGGTGTTGTCTTCTTTTGTGCGCAACAAGTTGATCAACGACGTCTACTTGCATCTGGTGGGCGACAACCTGGCCAAGCAGATGGGCGCCGCCGGCGACGCGAAGCGCACGGACTTGATGGGCATGCTGCTGCTCATCTCGCCACCCGGCTACGGCAAGACCACCTTGATGGAGTACATCGCCAATCGGCTTGGCTTGATCTTCATGAAGATCAACGGGCCGGCGCTCGGTCACAGCGTCGAGTCCCTCGACCCGGGCGAGGCGCCCAACGCCACGGCCCGCCAGGAGCTGCAAAAGCTCAACCTCGCCCTCGAGATGGGCAACAACGTCATGCTGTATGTCGACGACATCCAGCACACGAATCCTGAATTTTTGCAGAAATTTATCTCCCTGTGCGATGCCCAGCGACGGATCGAGGGTATCTGGAAGGGCCGCAGCAAGACCTACGACCTGCGCGGCCGGCGCTTCTGCGTCTGCATGGCGGGCAACCCGTACACCGAGTCGGGTGAGAAGTTCCAAATCCCCGACATGCTCGCCAACCGCGCCGACGTCTACAACCTCGGCGACGTGCTCACCGGGCGCGAGGACGCCTTCGCGCTCAGCTACATCGAGAACTCGATCACCGCCAACAAGGTGCTCGCCCCGCTCGCCACCCGCGAGCAGGCCGACGTCTACACCCTGGTGCGCATGGCCCAGGGGGAGGAGGTGCCGTCGAGCGAGCTCAAGCACAACCTCTCCAAGGTGGAAATCGAAGAGATCGTCACCATTTTCAAGAAGATGTTCGTCTGCCGTGACGTGCTGCTCAAGGTCAACGCGCAGTACATCGCGTCGGCGGGGCAGGATGACCGCTACCGCACCGAGCCGCGCTTCCAGCTCCAGGGCAGTTACCGCAACATGAGCAAGCTGGCTGAGAAGGTGGTCTCAGCGATGAACGACACGGAGCTGTGGGCGTTGATCAACGACCACTACCTCGGCGAGGCGCAGACCCTGACCAGCGGTGCAGAGTCGAACCTGCTCAAGCTCAAGGAGATGCTCGGGCAGCAGTCACCGGCCGAGGAGGAGCGCTGGGACGAGATCAAGCGCGGCTTCGCGCGGCATCAGCTCTCCACCGGTGACGAGAATGATCCGGTCACCCAGGTCACCAACCAGCTCAGCGCCTTGAACGAGAACATGCACGCGGTGCGGGATTCCATCGACGCGGCGTCGGATCGCGGGGGCGGCGAGGCCGTTGCCTCGGCGTCGGGGTCCGGGGTCGACGTCAGTCCCTACCTCGCGGAGCTCAATCAGGTGTTGAAGGCGATCGCATCGCGACCAACCGACGCAGCGGCCGTGGCGCCGACGGGGGGGACGGATGTCGCGCGCACGGATCTCTCCCCCTACCTCGAGGGCCTCAATGGCGTCCTCGAGGCGTTGGCCAAGGGGCCCCAAGCGGTGACGGCGCCCGCCTCCGTACCCGACGTGACGCCCTATCTCGAGCAGCTCAATAAGGTGCTCAGCTATTTGGCCCAGGCCCAGGGGGCAGGTACGGCTCCGGCGGCGCCCGGTCTCTCCGAAGGGCAGTTCAAGCAACTGGCGGTGGTGCGCAACTCCGTGCGGGCGGTACTCGAAGAGGCTCAGGCGCGGGTCAAGGACGAGGACGCGTTGTCGGCGGCCAAGGTCTGGAAACAACTCTCCCAGGCGATGGAGCTGTTGGAGTCGATTCAGTAGGTCGCCGGATGCCCCCCCTCGATCCAGCCAAGGCGCTCCTCAAGGGCGCAGACTTCTTCAAGCGCTACCGCGTCCCGGAGCGCGGCGAGCCGATGCACGAGCGCAAGCTCGACCCGGAGGAGATGATCGCGGTCATCGAACGGGGCGGTGAGCGGCGGGCGTTCCTGATCAAGCAGCTCGCTTACCACCACGCGGCCCAGGGGGAGTTGGGCGGCCAACCGTACCTGGTCACCTTCTGAGTGGTCTGCAACAGCGGGGTCGGTCTGACCCCGATGGTCGACGGCGTGCTGCATCACTTCTCAGCCGGCGGTCTCTACAACGGGCTGGTCTTGATGATCGACGACGAGACCGGCTCCTACTGGGACCACATCACCGGCGAGGCGCTGCGCGGGCCTCATCTGGGAAAGCGGGTCGAGGTCTGGCCGATCGACATCACCACGGTGGGCGCGGCCCTCGAGCGCCAACCGGAGCTGACCATCTCGATCTCCAAGCCGCCCCTGTTCGCTCGCCTGCAGGGGCTGTTCACCCATCGCCAGCTGCGCGGCAAGGGCTTCTTGCCGCCCTTCTTCCGCGCCACCATGGAGGAGCAGGACGAACGGCTCCCAACCATGGCCCACGGCCTCGGGGTGGTCGTGGATGAGCGCGCCCGGTTTTATCCGATGGCGGCGATCGGTGTTGGGATCGAGGACGACTGGGAGGGCGTGGTGTTGAGCGTGCGCATCGATGAGCTCGACCAAACGCCGGTGGCGGTCTGGCCGGATGGTGCCCGGCCGTTTCAGCTCTTGACCCGCTGGTACGGCTTTTCCTTCACCTTCCCGGGTTGCGATATCTTCGCAACCGAGGTCGGCGCGGACTCATGAGATCGAGCTGACCCGCTGTCCTAGCGCTTCTTCTTCTTTTTCTTCTTCGGCGCCGGCTCTTCCTTCTTGGGCTCTTCGCCCTTGTCCTTCTGCGCCTTGTACCAGTCGTCGATGATCTTCTGGACTTCCTTGGCCTGCTTGGACTTGGGATCGGCCTCCACGAACTTCTCGTAGTGCTTGACCGCCTTGGCCTTCTCGTTGGTCTTGGCGAACGCCACCGCTAACCGGACGTGGGCCTGGGCGAGCTTCGGCTTGAGCTCGATGGCCTCCTGGTATTTTGCGATGGCCTCCTTGAGCTTCGCCTTCTGCGCTGCGCCCTTGAGGGCGTTGGCCTCCTTGGCGATCAGCAAACCATCGGCGAGCGCCGCATCGGCCTTTTGCTCGGCGGTGAGCACGACCGGGCCCGGCGCCTCGCCGGTGATCGCCGCGATCAGGGTGTCCCGCTGCCAGAAGGCAGCCCCGCCGATGACGACCAGGACAATTAGGGCGCCGAGGATGATCGGCAGGGGCGAGCGTCGCTTGGCGAGCTCCTCGGCGAGCTCGCTGGCCGCCTCCTGGGCGAGCAGGGTAGGCTCGCGCTTGGCCTCTTCGGCTGGCAGGTCCGGGAGGCCCAGGTCCGGCAGCGCTAGCGGGTCTGGCTCGGGGGGTTCAGGCGTGGGCTCAGGCTGGGTAGGTGGTGCCACCGGCGGCCCGTCCTGGGGCAGGGCGCCGGGCATCAGGTGGGCGGGCATGCCAGCCGGCGGTGTCAGCGCGGGCGGACCCATCGCCGCCGGCTCTTGGCCGGGCAGCAGCGGGAGGCCATCCGGCGTACCTGGATCGGGCTGCGGCGCGGCGGCTTGGTCCGCCCCGGCCGATTGGTCATAGTCGACATCGAGCTTGGGAAAGCTAGGCAGCTGTAGGTGTGCCGGCAGACCCGAGGCATCGGCGGCAGGTGCCGCTGCCTCGCCGGCAGCGGGAGCAGCAGCAGCTTCGGCCGCGGGATCTGCGGCAGGCGCGTCCGCCGGTGGCTCGCCCTCTGCCTCCCCAGGGGCGGTGTCTCCCACCGAATCCTCGCCCGTGGGCATACCAAAACTCGGTAGGCTGGGCATGGAGAAATCAAACGACGGCATGTCGAGGTTCGACGGCACCGCGGCCGCGTCCTTGGGCTGGGCCGCCGCGGCCTCTGGGTTCTGCTCCCCGCTCTCGTTCGCCTCCACTCCCGGCGGCGGGTCATCCACGCTTGGCATGGTTGGCATCTCCAGAGCCGGTGAGGCGGCCGGTACAGGGGTATCCTCGGCCGCCTTGGCGGCAGCTTCGGCGGCGGCGGCTTCAGCGGCGGCGGCCTCGGCGGCGGCTTTCTTGGCCGCATTTTCTGCGGCGACCTTGGCGAGCTCCGCCGTGCGTGCGGAGGTGATCGCCTCGTAGTCGGCGCCTGCCTCCACCAGCTCATTGTTGAGCTGGAGCTGTATGGGCGTACCCACCGGCGAGTCGTCGCTGAAGCCCATGGCCACGAGGCCCGTAACGAGCGGCGAGTCGACGGCCGTAGACCCGGCGCCTAGCTGTCCTTGGCAGGTGCTACACAGACCCGACTCGGCGGCGGCGGGATCGATCTCTTCGAGGGTTGTGTCGCAACGTGGGCAATAGAGGTTCATCGACCCTGCCGAGTATAGGCAGACTCAGGTGGTGAGCC